>JAQGJF010000701.1 GCA_028290765.1 Tardiphaga sp. | reverse complement strand
TTTCGATATCTGGCATGACCGCGCCGCTTTCCACTTCCTGACGGATGAGAACGATCGCGCTGCCTATATTTCCCGTCTCACCGCCGTTCTGAAGCCTGGCGGGCATGCCATCATCGCCACCTTTGCCCCGGACGGCCCGGAGAAATGCAGCGGCTTGCCCGTGATGCGGTATGACGCCGAGAGCCTGGGCCGAACGCTCGGCAGTGCGTTCAAGCTGGTCGAAGCTCGCCGCGAGGCTCATGTGACGCCGTGGAATTCGGTGCAGCAATTCCAGTTCAGCCTGTTTCGGCGCGCGGCTTGAATCTACTTCAGGCGCTTCCCGGATTTACGTGGTGGACCGTGCCGGGCGCGTGAAGCTCGGCGAGGGCGGCTTTGATGACCGAGGCTGCGCCCTGTACCGCGAGGCCGGCCATGATGGCGGCGACGAGAATATCGGGCCACGCGGTGCCGGTGCCGAACACGCCGAGCGCGGCCAGAAGTACCGCGAAATTTCCCAGCACGTCGTTGCGTGTGCAGATCCACGCCGATCGCATATTGGCGTCGCCGCCGCGATAGGCCCACAGGAGTCCAAACGAAACCGTATTGGCGCCCAGCGCAGCAAGGCCGACGACACCCATGGTCGAAGCCTCCGGCATTGTACCGGCGTAGACATGCCAGATCGCGGTGCCGAGCACCCACAGGCCGAACAATCCCATGGTGGTGCCCTTTACCAGCGCCGCCGTGGCGCGATAGCGCAACGCCATGCCGACCACAAAGAGGCTGATGCCGTAGTTTGCCGCATCGCCCAGGAAATCCAGCGCATCGGCCTGCAAGGAGGCCGAACCGGCATGCAGACCGGCGCCTATTTCGACGACAAACATTCCCGCGTTGACGACGAGGACGGCCCACAGAACGCGGCGGTGGGCGTCATTTCCGGATGGCTGGCCGGTGTCGTTGTGGTGGTGCCTGCAGCATGCGTCGCCCATGGCAAAATCCCCTTCCGAGTCGTACCAACAGGATTAGTATGGACCCTCTAGCCACTAGAGGTTCAAGCGGAGAGTGAGGAATATGCGGTCGATCGGGGAACTTGCGAAGGAGGCGGGGGTGAAGGTTCCCACCATCCGCTATTATGAGCAGATCGGCTTGCTGGCCGCGCCACCCCGAACCGATGGCCAACAGCGACGCTACGACGATCATGCCGTGAGCCGCCTCCATTTCATTCGCCACGCCCGCCACCTCGGATTCGAGATCGACGACATCCGCGAATTGCTGGCGCTGAGCGCGCAGCCGGGGAAGCCGTGCGACAACGCCGATAAAATCACCGCTCGTCACTTGGTCTCGGTCGACCAGCGCATCGCACAGTTGACAGCTTTACGGACCGAGCTTTCACGCATGCTCGATGACTGCCATGGCGGCTGCGTCGCCGAGTGTCGCGTCATCGAAAGTCTGACGGCGCCCATTGCACCAGATGGAGGATAGCGCAAGCGGCAAGTGCAATGACAGGGAGCGCCTTGCACATTCAGCGCCGCAAAAAAGCCGAGCGATGCCACCAAAGCCGTCATCGCGACCAAATGAAGTGACGCAAAAGGGCGTCTATCTGGTGGTCATGACAGGCCGATCACGGCCACTTCACTTCCGGCGGCATCGACGACAAAATCGAATCGACATTGCCGCCGGTCTTCAGGCCGAAGATGGTGCCGCGGTCGTAGAGCAGGTTGAATTCGACATAGCGCCCGCGCCGGATCAATTGTTCCTCGCGGTCGTCGCCGTTCCATGGCGCATCGAAATTGCGCCGCACCAGCTCCGGATAGATTTTCGTGAACGCGCGGCCGACATCCTTGGTAAAGGCGAGGTCGGCGTCCCAGTCGCCGCTGTCGTGCCAGTCATAGAAGATGCCGCCGACGCCGCGGGCTTCCTTGCGATGCGGCAGGTAGAAATATTCGTCGCACCACTTCTTGTATTTGTCATATGGCGCGATCGCGGCATGGGCATCGCAGGCGGCCTGCAGGGCGGCGTGAAACGCGATCGTATCGGCATCGTCCTGGGTGCGCCGCCGGTCGAGCACCGGCGTAAGGTCGGCGCCGCCGCCGAACCATGCCTTGGTGGTGACGACGAAGCGGGTGTTCATGTGCACCGCGGGCACGTTGGGATTGCGCAGATGCGCGATCAGCGAAATGCCCGACGCCCAGAATCGCGGATCGTCCGCGGCGCCCGGAATTTGCGCGCGAAACTCCGGCGCGAATTCGCCGTGCACGGTGGAGCAATGCACGCCGACCTTTTCGAACAGTTTTCCGCGCATCACCGACATCACGCCGCCGCCGCCGGGCTGGCCGGTGTGATCGGTGCGGTCCCAGGAGGTGCGCACGAAACGTCCGGCGTCGCCGGGATAGAGCCGTTCCGGCGCCTCGTCCTCGAGCGCCTCGAGCGCGCCGCAGAGCTGGTCGCGCAGCGCCTCGAACCAGGCGCGGGCGCGCGCCTTGCGTTCGTCGATGACCGTGGCGTCCATGTTCAATGCCTATTGCTGGGGGCCATAATAGGTGCAGCTCTCGTAACAGCTGTCACGGTGGACGCTGACCCGCACGACTGTGCCGGCATGGGCGACGCGCTCCCAGATGAAGCGCGTCAGGTTTTCCAGCGTCGGCGGGCCGAGCGCCTCGATCTTGTTGAGGAATTTGTGATCGAGCGTCTTCTGCACGTCGGCCAGCGCGCGATCGAGCAGGCCGAGATCCGTCACCATCCCGGTTGTGGGATCGGCGATGCCGCGGATGGTCACTTCCGAGCGGAACGAATGGCCGTGGATTTCCTCGCTGGCTTCACCGAGCGTGGTGCCGGGCAGCGCATGGGCGGCTTCGAATTTGAACGCTTTGGTCAATTCCCACATGTTGTTCTCTGTTGGTAGGGGGCCGGCTACCTTATGCCGAGGGTTTTGTGGGTCTGCACGCTGAGCCGCCATTGCGGATGGCGCAGGCAGTAGTCGACGGTACGCGCGGTATTCTGCGCGATGTCAGGTCCGTCCATCGGTTGCAACGAAAATCGCTCGAAAGCGAGGCCGGCGAAGCTTTCGGGGCTGGCGCCCGGCTGCGGATAGATCAGCTTGAGCTCGTGGCCCTGCCGGATCTGCAGCTCGGCGCCGGCCTTGGGGCTGACGCAGACCCAGTCGATGCCTTCGGGCGGTTCGATGGTGCCGTTGGTCTCGATGCCGATCGTGAATTGACGCGCGTGCAGGGCGTCGATCAAGGCCGCATCGACCTGCAGCAACGGCTCGCCGCCGGTCAGGACGACATAGCGGTTTGCTTCTCCGGCCCATTGCGCGGCGATGGTGTCGGCGAGTTGTTCCGCCGATCCGTAGCGGCCCCCCAGCGTGCCGTCGGTTCCGACGAAATCGGTGTCGCAAAACTGGCAGGTCGCGGTGGCGCGGTCCTGTTCGCGGCCGCTCCACAGGTTGCAGCCGCTGAAGCGGCAGAACACCGAAGCCCGGCCGGCATGCGCGCCTTCACCCTGCAAGGTCAGGAAGATTTCCTTTATGGCGTAACTCAAAGCACCGTCTCCCGGGCATCTGCCCGCTTGGTCTGTCGGAGCGCCTCCCCCAGTGCCATGGCCACCGCCATGGCGACATTGAGCGAGCGCAAATCGGGCCGAATCGGGATCACCAGCCGGGCGTCGGCGGCGGCGACGACCTCGTCGGGTACCCCGGCGGATTCCCGCCCGAACAGCAGGATGTCGTCACTCGCAAAGCGATGATCGAGATAGGGCTCGGCGGCCCTGGTCGAGAACAGCACCAGTCGGCCGCCTTCGGCAGCGCGCCATTGCTCGAATTTTGACCAGGAATCGTGACGCATGATTGTCACCTGGTCCAGATAGTCCATTCCGGCGCGACGGAAATGCCGGTCCGATACCGGAAAGCCGGCGGGCTCGATGATATGGGCCTCGACATTCAGGCAGGCGCAGAGGCGAAGAATCGTCCCCGTGTTCTGCGGAATATCGGGCTGGAAAAGCGCGATCCGCATTCGGCTAGGGTCCCCTTGGTTCGCATGAAATGTCAGGAAAAATTCCACCCATGCGCGGTTTTAGTGCATTGCACGATAGGGAGCCGATAGCGGGCTTGCGCTCGTCCGGCAAGGGTGCCAATAGAACGATTCTGGACTGTTGTTCCGCCCGATTGGCCGGGACAAATGGTCGTTCTGCCGCCGCGGGGGTCGCGGGCGCCGGCAGCCTATCCTGGTCGCACGCATCTCGCGTCACCGGGGGCGGTTCCACCGGCTGCAGATGAGAAAGGGCTTGGAATCGTGACGACAGCGTCTTCGGCGGAACCGACACGCCGTGATTTCCTTTTTGTTGCAACGGGAGCCGCAGCGGCGGTAGGCGGTCTGGCCGCCGTCTGGCCGCTGGTGTCTCAGATGAACCCGGACGCCTCGACGATTGCGGCGGGTGCGCCGATCGAAGTCGATCTGGCCCCGATCGCCGAAGGGCAGGACATCAAGGTGTTCTGGCGCGGCAAGCCGATCTACATCAGCCACCGCACCAAGAAGCAGATCGACGAAGCCCGCGCTGTTCCGGTCGCCAGCCTGCCCGATCCGCAGACCGACCAGGCCCGGGTCAAGGAGGGCCATGACCAGTGGCTCGTCGTCATCGGCATCTGCACCCATCTCGGCTGCATTCCGATCGCCCATGAGGGCAATTATGACGGCTTCTTCTGCCCCTGCCACGGCTCGCAATACGACTCCTCCGGTCGTATTCGCCAGGGGCCGGCGCCGCTGAATCTGGCCGTTCCGCCCTACGCCTTCGTCTCCGACAGCAAGATCAAGATCGGCTGAGCCTGGGGTTCCCCCGGACCACGCCGATTGCGTCGCTTCATCTCCTCAGGATCGCATCATGAGCGGACCATCAAGCTTCCAGCCGCAGAACCCCGTCGTGAAGTGGATCGAACGGCGCCTGCCGATCTTCGGTCTGGTTCATTCCTCGTTCGTGGCCTATCCGACACCGCGCAACCTCAATTACTGGTGGACGTTCGGCGGCATCCTCTCGTTCATGCTCGGGGTGCAGATCATCACCGGCGTGATCCTGGCGATGCATTACACGCCGGAAGCCACCATGGCGTTCAATTCGGTTGAGGGCATCGTCCGCGACGTCAATTACGGCTGGCTGCTGCGCTATCTGCATTCCAACGGCGCCTCGATGTTCTTCATTGCCGTCTACATCCACATGTTCCGCGGCCTGTATTACGGGTCGTACAAGGAGCCGCGCGAAGTGCTCTGGATCCTCGGCGTCATTATTTATCTCTTGATGATGGCGACCGGCTTCATGGGCTACGTGCTGCCGTGGGGCCAGATGAGCTTCTGGGGCGCCACCGTCATCACCAATCTGTTCTCGGCCGTGCCCTATTTCGGCGAGAGCATCGTGACCCTGTTGTGGGGCGGATATTCGGTCGGTAACCCGACATTGAACCGCTTCTTCTCGCTGCATTACCTGCTGCCGTTCGTGATCGCCGGCGTGGTCGTGCTGCACGTCTGGGCGCTGCACGTCGCCGGCCAGAACAACCCGGCCGGGGTCGAGGCCAAGACCGAGAAGGACACCGTCCCGTTCACGCCCTACGCCACCATCAAGGATGGCTTCGGCCTGGCGTGCTTCATGATCTTCTACGCCTGGTTCATCTTCTACGTGCCGAACTTCCTCGGCGACGCCGACAACTACATTCCGGCCAATCCCGGCGTGACCCCGGCGCACATCGTGCCCGAATGGTATTACCTGCCGTTCTACGCGATCCTGCGCTCGATCCCGAGCAAGCTGTTCGGCGTCATCGCGATGTTCGGCGCTATTCTGATCCTGGCCTTCCTGCCCTGGCTCGACAGCGCCAAAACCCGTTCGTCGCGCTACCGGCCGCTGGCCAAGCAGTTCTTCTGGATCTTCGTCGTCGTTTGCGTGCTGCTCGGCTATCTCGGCGCGCAGCCGCCGGAAGGCATCTATGTCATCGCCGGCCGCATCCTGACGTTCTGCTACTTCGCCTATTTCCTGATCGTGCTGCCGCTGCTGGCCCGGATCGAGAGACCGCGCCCGGTGCCGAACTCGATCGCCGACGACGTGCTGGCCAAGACCGGGTCGCTGAAGCAGCCGATGGTGTCGACCGCGATTGCGCTGGCGATCGCCGGTGCCCTGTTCGCCGGCAGCGCCGACAATGCGCGGGCGGAAGATCATCAGGACGCGCCGCCGTCGCTGTCCTGGAGCTTCGCCGGCCCGCTCGGCAAGTTCGACCGCGGCCAGCTGCAGCGCGGCTACAAGATCTACAAGGAGGTCTGTGCGACCTGCCACTCGATGAACCTGATGCACTTCCGCAACCTCGCCGATCCCGGCGGTCCGGAATTCTCGCTGGCGCAGGCCGCAGCCGTGGCCGCCGATTACAAGGTGCAGGACGGTCCCAACGACGCCGGCGACATGTTCGATCGGCCGGGCCGGATTGCCGACAAGTTCCCGGCTCCGTTTGCCAACGAGCAGGCGGCCCGCGCGGCCAACGGCGGGGCGCTGCCGCCCGACCTCTCGCTGATCGCCAAGGCGCGGTCCTATGAGCGCGGCTTCCCGCAGTTCATCTTCGACTTCTTCAAGCAGTTCCAGGAGCAGGGGCCGAACTACGTCAGCGCGCTGCTGCAGGGCTACGTCGATCCGGCGCCGAAGGATTTCAAGCTGCCGGAGGGGTCGTACTACAACAAGTATTTCCCCGGCCATTCCATCAAGATGCCGAAGCCGCTGTCGGACGATCAGGTCACCTATGACGACGGCTCGCCGCAGAAGCTCGACCAATACGCCAAGGACGTCGCGACCTTCCTGATGTGGACCGCCGAGCCGCACATG
>JAQGJF010000689.1 GCA_028290765.1 Tardiphaga sp. | reverse complement strand
TACCGAACGCGTCACCGAGCTGCGGCTCCAGAAGGCGCGCAACATGCTTAGCGATCAGCGTTACAATCGGTTGAAGATCAGCGCTATCGCCGATGCCTGCGGTTTCAACGAGGCCTCGTATTTCCATCGCTGCTTCCGCCGCCGTTTTGGTGCGTCGCCCACGCAATATCGCGGCGGCGTCGCAAACTGATTGCGGCGTGACGCGCCATGTCTGGCGGCGGGTAACGCCGGCGGTCCACCGATTTCACAAGAGGCCGTTCGCGGCCAGACATAACAACCTACTTCGAGGCAATCATAGTCCGCACGATTCGCGCGGATTCAGCCTGGGGCAACCTGGCGATTTCCCGGTAGAACGCGATCATCGCGGCACAATATCGCGGTTGCTGGAAATCCTTGATGTCGGTGGCCCTGGTCAACTCGATATCGGCTTTCGGCACGCCCCCGGCGTACATCCGGTCAGCCAGCTTGATCCAGAGCTCGCGGCTCGGCGCACTGCTGTCGAATTTTCCGGAGGCGGTGCGGACGATGCGGGCCTTGAGGTTCAACTCGCGATCAAGCAGCGCTTTCGGCAGTTCACCGGGGAACGTTCCGGTCCTAGCGAACTGATGGCAGAGCTCCGGATGCTGTTTCTGCAATGCTTCGAACTGGTCGGCGTATAAATTCGCCACGTCGACAAGAACGTCGTCGGCAGCCGACTTGCGCAAAGGAGATATGACGGCGTTGGCCAGTCCGGCAATCCGGTCGATGGTTTCGGCGGTTGTCTTGCCGTCGATAACCGCCCGATAGTAGGAATCGACCATTTCGTCGTATCGCGCTGGATCTCGATCGCGGATCGCGGCGTAGATATCCGCGGATTTGGCAAGCGCAGTTGAGAAATACGCTTTGGTGACATCGGGCGGAAACCCCGAGTAAGCGTAATCCGCCCCGGCCGAGACCCGCGTAATCACGCCGGCGCCGAGCAGCTCGGCTTCCGACGGCTTCCACATCTCCGCGCTGGGCGTAGCCAGGGCCCGATCGATGAACTGCGGACTATATCCGGCCGCGGTAAATATCCTTCGTTGTCCCGCCAATTCCGGCGAGTCCCTGAAGTCTTCTCCGGCAAACGACCCGCGATGAAAGCCCAGCACGGCTCTGTGCAACAGCACGCGCTCGCGGCCGGCGGCGAAAGCCATGGTGCAGGCCGACAGGCATTTCGCGGCCACAAAGGTCGTCAGATTGTTGTCCTGGATCACCTTGTAGAGTTGTTCGCCTTCCGCGATCCGGCCGCCAATGCTGTTGAGGTGAACCACGCGTATTTGCCGCGACGCCCGAAGAATCCTGGTGAAGTCCGCGGCGAGACCGAACCTGATTCCTCCAGTGATCTCGGCCTCGGTGCCGTTGCGCATCACGCGAATGGTGTATTCGGGAATATCGGGATCGCCCATAAACGCGATGCGCGTGATTTCCGTGATCTGGGGCACGCCCTGGCTGAGCACGGCCGCCCCGAGCTGCACGAACGCAATGACGGTCATCACCTGCGCGACCCTGGCCCACGGCGCTTTTCTCAGCTCAAGCGCTCGTCGTCGGACGAGGTTTTTCGACGACCGCCAGACTGCCACCCATTGCCAGATCGAGATCGTGACGATGATGATCCAGGTGCCCACCAGCATCGAGAATATATAGGTCGGGTGAACTCCGGATCTGGATGGATGCAGGCTTGCCAGGACGAGAGGGATGAGGGCAACGGCGACGTTGCCGGCGAACCCAAACAGCCAATACGTCACCCCGAGCGAGAATTCGCCGCGCCAGTTTCGCGCGACGAAGTTGTTGAACCGGTGAGCGGGCACCGATCCAGAAGGCTGATTTTCAATAATGCCGGATGAAGTCGGCTGCAGAACCTGGTCAAGGTCGAATGCCTCGGCCACGGGTTTCCATTGCTGAAATCCCTCGCGCCATACGAACACGTCCTTGGTATCGGTGTAGCTTTGGAACCGCTGGCGCAACTCTGCAGGTCCGAAGGGCCCGTGTTGCCCCGCCAGGTCGTGAACATACCATTCAGCCGCCATTGCCCCTCCGCAAACCAACAGCGATCCCCGCTTGGGCAGCCCGCGCGCCCGGCGGCAAAAGCTAGCTGGATCCGCTACCAGGGGGATTTTCGCCCGAAATCGAAAGCGGCAAAAGTACCCGCGAGAAATAATTTGTCGGCGCCGTCGGGAAAGCGCCTGCTGGATCGTCTTGTAAATGGGTCCCGTTGCCAACTGCCTCAGGAGGAGAAGCCATGACCGATAACACCCTGAAACCCGCCGCCGAACTCGCCAGGGCCAGCGGCGTTCGTTTTCCCAATGAGAGCGACGAATATCGCCGTGCGCGTACCGCCCTGCTGGCCGAGGAGATCGAGCTGCGCCGCCATATCGAACGGGTGGCCGAGCAGCGTCGAAGACTGCCGCCGGGCGGCGAGGTCGGCAACGCCTATTCATTCGTGGGCGAAAAGGGACCGGCCTCGTTCGCCGATCTGTTCGGCGGCAAGACGACGCTGGTGGTCTACAACTACATGTTCGGCCCACAGCGCGAGCGGCCGTGCCCGATGTGCACGTCGCTGCTCAGCGCCTGGGACGGCGAAGTGCCGGATGTTCAGCAGCGGGTGGCGCTGGCGGTGGTCGCGCGTTCGCCGATCGAGCGGCTCGTGGCGTTCAAGCGCGAACGCGGCTGGCATCATCTGCCGCTGTTCTGCGACACCACCGGCGAGTTCAGCCGCGACTATCACGCGCTGACCAAGGACGGCGGCGACGATGCCGCGTTCAACGTGTTCACGCGGCAGGGCGGCGGCATCCGACATTTCTGGGGTGGCGAAATGAACGGCGCCTCCGCCGATCCCGGACAAGACCCGCGCGGCGCGCCGGACCTGATGCCGCTCTGGACCATCCTCGACGTCACGCCGGAGGGGCGTGGCACCGATTGGTATCCGAAGCTGAATTACGGGTGAGGCGTAGCGAACGCCGCACGCAGCGGCGTTCGTCGACGCCTTGACGTTTCAGCAGCACGCCTCAAAGATAGCGTGCCGCGACCATGCAGACCGCCGTCACGGCGAGCAGGCCGGCTGCGAGGCGTTGCGCCAAAGCGATACGCCGCCGCGCGGCGGTTTCATCGGGCGTTCCGGCCCGCAAGCTTCTGACGGCGCGGCCACCCATGGCGCCCTGAACGGCTGCGGCGGCGATCGCGCAAAATGCACCAAGCGCGAGAACCCGCTCGGCCGTATCGAATGCGCCGGCATGGGCGGCGTGCCCCAGATAGGCGCCGGTCAGGACGGCGACGACCGCGGCGCCCATCTGTGGACGAAACAGCTGTTCGCCGCCGATCCCGCCGATACGCGCCAGCGTGAAACTTGTCCCGGCCCAGAACGTGGCGGCGAGCACGTGGAGCGAGATGGCTATGATAAATATGGGTTGCATGACATGACTCCGGGTGATGTTGATATTAGATATACAATATGTATATCTAAATTGCCAGAGGAAAGCAGAGCCCGAAATGCCGAAGCGTCACTATGTCAGTTCGGTTCGGGCGGCGGCGGCGGCTGAGAAACGCGACCGCGTCATCCAGGCGGCGACAAAATTGCTTCGGGAAAACACCAACATCGCCGCCTTCTCGCTGGATGCCGTCGCGAAAGCGGCGGGGGTGACGCGGCTCACCGTCTATAACCAGTTCGGGTCACGGCGCGGATTGCTGGAAGCTGTCTTTGATGTGATCG
>JAQGJF010000665.1 GCA_028290765.1 Tardiphaga sp. | reverse complement strand
TTCGCATTCGGCCACCGCAGCTCGATAGCCAGGGAGCGGACCAGGGGACCAACGGTCCCGCTCTGCCACACATCCGCCTTGACCGCGCCCTCCAGTTCCTGATCGGAGACAAACTGCAATGAGCGAGCGCCCTCCGCATCGCCGGCCCGCCACCTTCAAGCTCGACGATCCCCGCGTCGTTGTGATGGATCCGGACGACGATTCCGGCCGGCCGCCCCGCGGCACCGTTCAGATCACGCCGGAAGCCGACCCGACGCTGCTGCCTGTCCCGATCGAGGCGCCGCTGCTGACGGCGCCAAAAGGATTTCGCTGGGGCGGGCTGTTCTGGACGGCGCTCGGCGGCCTCGTCCTGCTCGGGCTCGGGTTAAGCATCACCCATCTGGTCGAGGACCTGTTCGCGCGAAGCGAAGGCCTCGGCTTTCTCGGGCTGGCGCTGGCGTTCCTGGTGGTACTGGCGATGCTCGTGATCGTGACGCGCGAGACGCTCAGCCTGGCGCGGCTGGCGACCATCGAAAAGTTGCACCGGCGCGCCATCGACGTGCTGCAAAGCGACGACCGCTCGGAGAGCCGTGCGATCCTGCAGGACCTGCTCAAGCTCGCGCATCACAATCCGCAACTGGCGCGGGCGCGCGCCGCGCTGCAGGGCCACGCCGACGACATCATCGACGGCGCCGACCTGATCCGGCTCGCCGAACGCGAATTGATGACGCCGCTGGACCAGGAGGCGCGCCGCCTCGTCTCCTCGGCGGCGCAGCGGGTCTCGGTCGTCACCGCGGTCAGCCCACGCGCCTTGATCGACGTGCTGTTCGTGTTCGCGGCGTCGCTGCGGCTGGTCCGGCAGCTGGCGCGGCTCTATGGCGGACGGCCGGGAACGCTGGGCATGATCCGGCTGATGCGCCATGTCATCGCGCATCTCGCCATCACCGGCGGAATGGCGGCCAGCGACAGCCTGATCCAGCAGGTGCTCGGCCACGGCATCGCGGCAAAGCTGTCGCAGCGACTGGGCGAAGGCGTCCTCAATGGATTGCTCACCGCGCGGCTCGGCCTCGCCGCCATCGACGTGACGCGCCCGCTGCCCTTCACCGCTTTGCCGCGGCCGGCGCTGGCGGATCTCGCCAAGGATCTCCTGCGCAAGCGCGAGGGTGAGGAGTGATGATTTGGCAGGGCGGGTTAGAGAATCTTATCGCGATTGAATAGCTGCCTCGTCGTCGACCCGTCGCGATGGTTTTCGATGATGCGAAGCTGCTTGCCGCCATCGACGACCTCGAACAGAATCTCATTGTCCTTGGGATCCTCGCGCCATCGTCCGGGCTCGGTGGCCCATACCACGCGATTGCCCTCGATCCGGCATCGGTAGGTCCACACGAAATTGTCGATGGGCCTGACGTAGGTGAGGAACAGGACGTCGCCGTCGGTTCGACTGACCTGCATGATCTTTGGATCGCGATCGGTCATGGATGCAATCGCCGTTCGGCAAATGGCTTCTGCCTCGAAGGATGGCGTAGCCGATGCCGGCGAAAGGCTCGCGAACAGCATCATGAACGACGCCAATTGAGAAGCGAAACGCATCGGCCAATCCTGCTCTTTCCCGCCCGTTCACCGACGCTGTAAGCTGCATGAAATCCATGCGCCAGGGATTTCGCCGCGACGAATCCCCCTGCGCCGGTCGATTGATTCTACTGTGAGCAATTTTGACCAATATGCCCATCCGAAACCGTCTTCGCCGCGGGAACTGAACCGTATCTCGGCGCTTATCACGCGGGCCATGAACCGTCCACGCATCCCGCTCGCCGACCGACATCCGTACCATTCCGCACCTCAATCGGGCTCAGCTCCGGCGACGTCACCCCGATGACTTGATCCTGGTCAACGCACCAGGCGCGAGCATGTCCTACAATTCGTAAAAAAGGAGGACAGGTGGCAAATCAACTCCGCTATTGTCACAAACCAGATTGCCATTCGCGCCTCCAACGACCGGTTCGCGCTTCCGCCGGCGGCGGGCGGTACGTGCGAATCACTGCTGATCGGCCAGCATCTTGAGTTCGGTACCGGTTCTGGGCGAGGTCACCCAAGGCGAAACCCTTGAACTCAGTCCGGGCGGATCGTGGACGGCTGCCTACGCCGCTCCACTCGAAAACCTGTTCGACGCGGTCTCGCCCAAGCTGCAACAGACCCGGACTCTTACCATCGACATGGCGGGTGTGCGTGAACTCGACACACTGGGCGCGTGGCTGCTCGAAAAGATGTCGCGGCGCGCAACCAAGTCCGGTCATCCCGCAACCGTCGTCGGCGTGGCCGACCGCTACACCGGCCTGATCGACGACGTTCGACAGGTCAACCGTCGCCAGCCCGTCAGCCGGCCGGTGCAAAATCCGATCCTCGCGCGGCTGGAAAGCGTCGGCCACTCCTCGTTCGGCGCCGCAGAAAGCGTATCGGTATTTCTGCAGATGCTGGGTGCGCTGGGTGCGGCCGGTCTTGGCGTTTTGCGGAGACCGCGTTCGCTTCGGCTGAAGTCGCTGGTCTATCATCTGCACCAGGTGGGCTGGCAGGCGATACCGATCATCGCCCTGGTCACCTTCCTGATCGGCGCCATCATTGCGCAGCAGGGCATCTTTCATTTCCGCAAATTCGGCGCGGATTCCTATGTGGTCGACCTGGTCGGCATCCTGGTGCTGCGGGAGATCGGCGTGCTGATCGTCGCCATCATGGTCGCCGGCCGGTCCGGCAGCGCCTACACCGCCGAACTTGGCTCGATGAAGATGCGCGAGGAGATCGACGCTCTGTCCACCATGGGGCTCAATCCGGTCGAAGTCCTGATACTGCCACGCATCGTGGCCCTGGTCCTGGCGCTTCCGATCCTTGCGTTCATTGGTTCAATGGCGGCGCTGTACGGCGGCGGCCTGGTCGCCTGGTTCTACGGCGGCATGAGTCCGGCTATTTTCATCGCCCGGCTTCACGAAGCCGTGTCGGTGACGCATTTCGAAGTCGGAATGATCAAGGCGCCTTTCATGGCGCTGGTGATCGGGATCGTCGCCAGCAGCGAAGGCTTGAGGGTCAAGGGCAGTGCGGAATCCCTTGGCAAACAGACCACCATCTCGGTGGTCAAGTCGATCTTCCTCGTCATCGTGCTCGACGGCGCCTTCGCCGTGTTCTTCGCGTCGATCGGAATGTGACGATGGACGGACCGGCGGAGCCATTTGCAATTCGCGTGCACGATCTCGTGGTGGGATTCCGTCAGCAGACCGTGATCGACCACCTGTCCCTGGATGTTCGCAAGGGCGAGATCCTCGGCCTGGTCGGCGCTTCCGGCGGCGGCAAATCGGTGCTGATGCGAACCATCATCGGGCTCATTCCAAAACGCAGCGGCCGGATCGAGGTCATGGGTGTCGATATCGACAACCGCCGCGACCGCGACGTTCACAGCGCCGCCATGTGGGGCATCCTGTTTCAGCAGGGCGCGCTGTTTTCGTCGTTGACGGCGCTGCAGAACGTTCAGTTTCCGCTGCGGGAGAATCTCGTCCTCTCCGAAGCGTTGATGAACGAAATCGCCACCGCCAAGCTCGAAATGGTCGGCCTAACGCCGGAGGACGGCGACAAGTTTCCATCCGAACTCTCCGGCGGCATGACCAAGCGCGTCGCGCTGGCGCGTGCGCTGGCACTCGACCCCGCCATCGTGTTTCTCGATGAACCGACATCGGGGCTGGACCCGATCGCGGCGGGTGACTTTGACGAGTTGATCAGGACCCTGCAGGAAACGCTCGGATTGACGGTCTTCATGGTGACCCATGATCTTGCCAGCCTGAACACCGTCTGCGACCGCGTCGCCGCACTCGCCGACGGCAAGATCGTCGCCATTGGCTCGATGGCGGAGTTGCTTCGTTCCGATCACCCATGGGTCAAGGCGTACTTTCACGGCAAGCGCTCCCTGATGCTGCAACCAGAAGCGAGTTGAGACAATGGAAACGCGTGCTCCCTTTATCGTCGTCGGCGCCTTCGTCCTGGCCGCGATCGGTGCGGTCTTCGGATTCGTGTACTGGCTGCACAACACCGCCGGAACCGGCGCGCGGACGGTCCACCATGTCCAGTTCGGCGGATCGGTCTCCGGGTTGCTGGTTGGCGCCGCGGTGCTGTTTAACGGAATACGCGTCGGCGAGGTTACCAATCTGGGTCTCGCCGCCAACAGTCCGCGACAAGTCGATGCGACCATCGCCGTGGTATCGGGTACGCCGGTGCACGCCGACACCAAGGCTGGTCTCGATTTCCAGGGCCTGACCGGTGTTCCGGTGATCGCGCTGGAGGGCGGCAAGGAAATTGGTGCGTCGACGGCGACGCAAACCCTCATCGCCGATCCGGCGGCCGGCCAAAGCATGACGCAGGCCGCGCGCAATGCGCTCGGCCGGGTCGATGCCGTGCTGGCTGAGAATGCCGAACCCCTGAAAAACACGATCGGCAATCTCAGGATATTCTCAGAGGGCCTGGCCAGGAACACCGGCAAACTCGATGGAATCATAGCCGGGGTCGAACGCATGACCGGTGGGGGAGCGGCCCCGCCGCAAAAGGTCATTTACGATTTGACCGCCCCGCAGAACTTTGCATCGCCGAAAAAGACCATCAAAGGGCAGCTGGCGTTTCCGGAGCCGACGGCAGTCGTCATGTTACAAACCCAGCGCATGCTGTTCTCGCCCGGCACGGATGCTACCGGGTTCGCCGAGATCCAATGGGCCGACAGCATTCCCAAACTTCTGCAAGCCAAGCTGATCCAGAGTTTCGAGAACTACGATGTCGCCCATGCTCCGCTGCGTTCGATGGACGGCCTGGAGGCCGACTATCAGCTTCTCGTCGACGTCAGAAGCTTCCAGATCAGCGGCGATCCGGCTGCGTCGGCCAACATCGGATTCTCGGCAAGGATCGTCGCCAAGGACGGACACGTCGTTGCATCCCGTCTGTTTGCGGAGAACGCAAAACTCGACAAGCTCGACCCACCCGCCGCCATCGCCGCGTTCGATGACGCTTTCGGGCGCATTGCCACCGAGCTGATCACCTGGACAGCCGGCGCGCTATAGCGCTTACCCGACCAAACAAGTTTGGAAACCGCGATGCCTGATCCATTGTCACCCGACCTTCTTGACAAAATGCACGCCTATTGGCGCGCGGCCAATTACCTTTCCGTCGGACAGATCTATCTGCGAGACAACCCGCTGCTGGAAGCCCCGCTCGAGCTTGAACACATCAAGCCGCGCCTGCTCGGTCACTGGGGAACGACGACGGGACTGAATTTCCTCTATGTCCACCTCAACCGGCTGATCAAGGACAACGATCTGAACATGATCTACGTCATCGGTCCGGGACACGGCGG
>JAQGJF010000437.1 GCA_028290765.1 Tardiphaga sp. | reverse complement strand
TGTTCTCCTACGTCGCCAAGAACCAGGGCTTCTTCAAGAAACGCGGCATCGACATCGTGATCAGCCGCGGCTTCGGTTCGGTGGCGGCGGCACAGGCCGTCGGCGCCGGCGAATTCGACTTCGGCTTCATTTTTGCCGGCGGCACGATTCTCGGCGCGGCGCGCGGCCTGCCGCTGGTGGCGCTGTCGACCCTGGGCTACGACGCCACCATGGGCATGGCGCTGCGCGGCGACAGCACGATCAAGACGCCAAAGGACCTTCAGGGCAAGAAAATCGGCACGGTGCCGGCTTCGGCTGAGGCGCCTTACTGGCCGGCCTTTGCCCGCAAGGCGGGCATCGATACCTCGGCCATCACCATGGTGCAGATGGACAACCGCGTCCTTGAACAGAGTCTAGTCAACAAGCAGGTCGATGCCATCACCGCCATCGGCAGCTCCAGCATCCCGGTGATCATGGCCATGAAAGAGCAGGTCCGCTTCATGCTGTGGAGTTCCGTTGGCATCGCGCTCTACGCCGGCCAGGTGGTGACGAGGCCGGAAGTTCTCGCCAAGGACAAGGAGTTGTGTCGCGCCGTGAACGACGCGCTGACCGAGGGGCTGGCCTATGCGCTGAAGGATCCGGAAGCGGGCGTCGACATCTTCCTCAAGGAAATCCCGGAAATCGGCATCACGGCCGGTGGAAAGGAGAACGCCAGGATCTCGCAGGGGCTGATGCACTACACCGTGGTTTCCCCGGAAGCCGAAAAAAATTCGATCGGCTACAGCGACATGACCAAGGCCGCCGAGATGATCGACCTGGTGATGGAGTTCGGGGCTCCAAAGGACGCCAAGAAGCCGGTCGTGAGCGAGCTTTTCACCAACGACCTGGTAGGCTCGGTCAAATTCTCTCCGGAAGAATGGGCGAAAGTGAAGAAGAACGTCGCCGAATACGCCGCGATCCTCGGCTGATCGCATGTCGGCTGAAACCGACACGTTCAAGGCGATCACCGCGTCGCATGTCCGCAAGATCTATGAAACGCCTTCCGGCGCGGTGGAAGCCGTGGCGGAGGCCGATTTTGAAATCGCGCGCGGTGACTTTGTCGCCATTCTCGGACCGTCCGGATGCGGCAAGAGCACCCTGATGCTGATGATCGCGGGGCTCGAGGCCGCAACTTCCGGCACCATCACGCTCGATGGTCTGCCGGTGTCGGGGCCGCAGATCGATGCCGGCATGATGTTTCAGGATCCGACGCTGCTGCCATGGCGCAGCGTGCTGGAAAACGTCCTGTTCCCGATCGACATGCGCGGCGCCGTGCCCGCGGAAAGCCGGGTGCGCGCGGAAAGCCTGCTGCGGATGGTCGATCTGTGGGCCTTTCGCGACAAGCGGCCGCGCGAACTGTCGGGCGGCATGCGGCAGCGCGTCGCGCTGGCGCGCGCGCTCGTCAACGATCCGCGCATCCTGTTGATGGACGAGCCGTTCAGCGCGCTGGACGCGATCACGCGCGACGAGATGGGATATGCGCTCGCCCGGATCTGGGATACGGCGCGAAAGACCGCCATTTTCATCACGCACTCGATTCGCGAGGCGATCTTCCTGTCGGACCGCGTTCTCGTCATGGGGCGCCGGCCGTCCACCATCATCGAGGATGTCAGGATACCATTCGAGCGCCCGCGTGATCCGTCGATCGAGGCCGATCCCCGCTTCAACGAATTGTATCTTCATCTCAAGGCTTCGATTCACCGATCAACCCCGAGCGTGCAGTGATGCAAGCCGCGAACAAATCGACCCCGGCGGCAGCGGGCGTGGACCAGCTGCGGCGTCCGCTGTCAGCTCTGAAATTGCCGACCCGATTGAGCGCGATTCGCGGCCAGGCCCGTCTGGTCGTCCTGCCCGTCCTCGCCGCGGCATTGGTGATCGGATGCTGGGAAGCCGTGGTCCGGATCAAGCAGATCCCGAACACCCTTCTTCCCGCGCCGTCCGCGGTCGCCTATCGCCTGGTGGAAACGCTCCCCTTCCTGCTCCGCCAGGCAGTTCCGACGACGCTGGAGACGATCGCCAGCTTTCTGATCTCGATGGTCTTGGGAATCGGGCTTGCGGTGCTGATATGCAAGTCGCGCCTGGTCCGCGACGCGCTCTATCCGAACATCGTTCTGTTCCAGCTGATTCCGAAGATCGCGCTGGCGCCGCTGTTCATCGTCTGGCTCGGCATCGGCAGCACGTCGCGCATCACCTTTGCGGTCTTCATCTCGTTCTTCCCGGTAGTGGTGGCGACGTTGACCGGCCTGATGTCGGTCGACCGCGATCTGTTGCGTCTGTGCAAGGCGGTGGGCGCCGACGAGTCGCGAATTTACGCGAAAGTCCGGTTTCCGGCCGCCGTGCCGCATCTGTTTTCCGGACTCAAGATCGCCATCACCTTTGCGATGATCGGGGTCATCGTCGGCGAATTCATCACGGCGCAGGCCGGCCTCGGTTACATGATCCTGTTCGCGGCTTCGCAGGCCGAGATGACCCTGATATTCGCGTCGATCGTCGTGCTCTGCGTCATCGGGCTGATCCTGTACGGGCTGATCGTGATGGCCGAAGCGCTGGCGCTCAGGAAATATGGAGCCTGACCGAATGGCTGCATCCAGCCCCGCCATCATCCTGTCGCGCGCCCCGGATGCCTTCACGATCGAAGCGGAGCCGGAGAGCCTGACCGTCGGATTGGCCGCTACGGCTCTGGTCGTGGTCGACATGCAGAATGCCTATCTGTCGAAGGGCGGCTATCTCGACCGGGTCGGTTTTGACGTCACCACCAGTCCGCCGGTGATCGAAAAGGCCGCGGCGGTTCTGGCGGCTGCGCGTGGCGCCGGCATGTTTGTCGTCCACCTGCAGAATGGGTTCGACGCACTTCAGACCGAAGCCGGCGGGCCGACGGCACCGGTCTGGCACAAGTCGAATGCGCTGAAATACATGCGCTCGAATTCGGCCGAGCGCGGCAAGCTGATCACCCATGGCACCTGGGATCACGACTTCGTCGAACCGATGCGCCCGGTGGCCGGGGAGGCCGTGATCGCCAAGGCCCGTTACAGCGGCTTTGCCGGGACAAACCTCGAACAACTGCTTCGCGCGCGCGGCGTCACGACCATTCTTCTGGTCGGCGTGAACACCAATGTCTGCGTCGAGGCCACCTTGCGCGATGCCTATCATCGCGAGTTCTTCGCTCTGATGATTCCGGACGCGACTTTGCAGGCCGGGTCGGATTCGATCTTCGAGGCGACCGTGTTCAATGTCACCCGCTTCTTCGGTTGGGTCGCTTCCAGCAAAAAGACGATCGCCGCGCTCGCTGGCGACCCCGCGGGAGCTTGAAAATGCCGGAATTCCTTGAACGTCCCGATGGCAATCTGGCCTATGACGTCGCAGGTAACGGCCCGCCGTTGTTTCTGGTGACGGGGCTCGGTGGCTCGCGCCACTACTGGGCGAACATCGTGCCGGCGCTGTCTCGCGAGTTCACGGTGATCACGCACGATCATATGTGCATCGGCGACAGCCGCGGAAGCCGCATCGACCACACGGTGGAAGCACTGACCGACGACGTCGTCGCCCTGATGGACCACCTTGGAATCCGGCAAGCCGGCGTTCTCGGTCATTCGACCGGGGCGGCCATCGGTCAGGTGCTGGCGCAGGATCATCCGCGGCGGTTGTTCAAACTCGTGCTGTATGCCGGATGGGCCGGCCCCGATGCTTTTTTCGCGCTGTGCTTCGAAGCGAGAAAGGCCCTGCTGCAGGGATCCGGCGTGGTCGCCTACCAGCGTGCGACCCCACTTTTCCTGTATCCCCCTTCATGGATCAGCGAAGACGCCGGGCGCCTTGAATCGCTGCTTTCGGGCCTGGTCGCCACGACGCCGGCGGCAGATGTCCTCGCGGCCCGTATCGACATGATCGTGGCTTTCGACCGGCGATCGCGCCAGCGGGAAATCGCCGCGCCGACGCTGGTATTGTGTGCCGAGGACGACCAACTGACGCCGATGCACCTCTCCGAGGAACTCGCGGCCGGCATCCCGCACGCCGAACTTGCACGGCTTCCATGGGGCGGTCACGCCGTGTCGCAGACGTCTCCGGAAAAATTTCTGAACGTGGCGCTGCAGTTCCTGCGGCCCTGAATGCGATGCCCCGGACCACATCATCGTCGACACTTCATGGAAGCGCTTAGGGTGCACGATGGAAAAAAGTGATGAGCCGCGGGGATTCGGAGTCGGTCAATCGGTCCTGCGGAAGGAGGACGACCGGTTCCTGCGCGGGCGTGGCGAATATGTCGGCGACATCTGGCTCGACCGAATGCAGGAAGTTGCATTTGTGAGGAGTCCGGTTGCCCACGCGCGGCTGACCGGCGTCAATATTCCCCGGCAATTCCGCGAATGCGTTTTCACCGCGGCCGACCTCTCGGACGTCAACCCCATTCTGTCGGCGCCGCCCGGCAAGAACTTCAAGCGATCCTTCCAGCCGATTCTGGCCACCTCCAAGCTGCGCTATGTCGGCGAGCTGGTCGCGATCTGCTATGCGCCGACGCGCGCGGAAGCGGAAGATATTGCGCAGTCGGTGGTCGTCGAATACGAGGAATTGCCGGCCGTCGTCGACATGCTGGAGGCGTGTCTCGATGGGTCGCCGCTGGTTCATGACGAATGGGACGACAACTCGGTGGTTGAATTCCGCCGCGAGGCCGCGATCGAGGACATCGCGGCAACGGCGGCCGTCAAGGTCCGGCACCGGATCCGGACCTCACGGCATTGCATGTTTCCGATGGAGGGCCGCGGCGTCATCGGCTATCGCGATGCCCGGCTCAAATTTCTCACCATCATCAGTTCGACCCAGTTTCCGCACTGCGTGCAGACCGGACTGTCCGAGACCCTGGGCATTCCGGACGGCGACATCCGGGTGATCTCTCCCGATGTCGGAGGCGGATTCGGCTACAAGGGGTTGCTGAGCTGCGAAGAGGTGGCGATCGCCTGGCTCGCCCGACGGGTCGATCATCCAGTCCGCTGGCTGGAGGATTGCCGCGAACATCTGAGCGCCAATGCCAATTGCCGGGAACATCATTACGACATCACCTGCTACGCATCGCAGGATGGCAAGATCCTGGCGCTGGACTGCGTGGCGCATGTCGATGCCGGCGCCTATTCCGCCTATCCGGTTTCGTCCTCGGTGGAGGCCGCGCAGATCGCGAACCTGCTGCCCGGCCCCTACATCATCCCTGCCTATCGCTGCCGCTCCACCGCGGTCGCCACCAATAAATGTCCGATCCTGCCCTACCGGGGGGTGGCGCGGCCCGGCGTCTGCCTGGCGATGGAAGTCTGCATGGATGCCATCGCTCACGAGATCGGCATGGAGCCCTGCGAGCTGCGGCTGCTCAATATGGTCCACCCCGCGCAGATGAAGGATTCGGCAACGACGGGGAAACATTTCGACAGCGGCGATCATCCCCAATGTCTTCGCCTCGCCATTGAAAAGATAGATCTCGCCGCCGTCCGCCGGCGCCAGCAGAGCGCGGAAGCGGATGGTCGGCTGATCGGGATCGGGCTGTCGTTCTATGTCGAGCAGGGCGCGATGGGGACATCGGTCATGGCCGCCTGGGGCCGGCCGATCGTGCCTGGATACGAGCAGGCCGGCGTCAAGCTGACGGTGGACGGCGACCTTGAAGTCAAGGTCGGCACCCACTCCCATGGCCAGGGCCACGAGACCACCTTTGCCCAGATCGCCCATGAAATACTGGGAATCGAGTTCGACCGCATCAAGGTGATGCAGGGCGACACGCTGAATACGCCGTACTCCACGGCGACCTGGGGCTCGCGGGCGATCGTGATGGGCGGAGGTGCGGTGGCCGCGGCATCGAAAGTAATCGCGGCGCGTGCTGCGGCGATCGGCGCCTGGCTGCTGCAGGACGATCCCGCCAATGTGACGGTGGCGAATGGCCTTGTATCCGGCAAGAACAGCAGCGTCAGCCTGCGCGAAGTGGCGCGGTGCTGGTATCTGCAACCGCAGAATCTGCCGTCCGGGGTCGATCGCGGCGGCCTCGAGGTGATTGAAGGCTACCGTGCCGGCAGCGACCTTGGGACCTTCAGCTATGCGACCCATGCGGCCGTGGTGGCGGTCGATCCCGGCACCGGCCTGATTGAAATTCTGGATTATGTCGTCGTCGAGGACGGCGGCACGATGGTCAATCCGATGATCGTGGACGGTCAGATTTGCGGCGGCACGGCGCAGGGGATCGGCACTTGCCTGTATGAAGCCACGCCGTTCGATTTGCAGGGCCAGCCGCTGGCCTCGACCCTGATCGACTACATTTTGCCGGGTGCGACCGAGGTGCCGAACGTCCGGATCTTCCATATGGAAACGCCGTCGCCTCATACCGAATTCGGCGTCAAGGGAATCGGCGAGGGCGGCGCAGTCGGGCCACCGGCGGCCTTGCTATGTGCGATCAACGACGCCCTGAGGTCCAAAGGCGTTGCGATTCATGAATTGCCGGTCACGCCTGGAAGAATCCTCGCGGCGCTTCAACACGGCCCGACGTCGGCCGCAATCCCCGGGGGCGGTCGATGAAACCGGTGGCGTTCGACGTCGTGCGTCCGCGCAGCGTCACGGAGGTCGTGGCGTTGCTGTCGGGATCGGGCGGTGATGCATCCATTGTCGCCGGGGCCCAATCCCTTGGGCCGATGCTGAACCTCCGGCTGGTGCGGCCGCGAGTTCTCATCGACATTACCGGCATTTCCGAGTTGACGCAGGTGGATGAAGACGAAGACGGGGTGACGATCGGCGCCTGCGTCACCACCGCGTGCATCGAGGACGGCAAACTGCCGCGACACGGCCTGGCGATGCTTCCCGCTATCGCGGCCAACATCGCCTACCGCGCGGTTCGCAACCGGGGCACTATCGGCGGCAGCGTCTGTCATGCCGATCCGGCCGCCGACTGGCCGGCCGCCTTGTGCGGCCTCGGTGCCTCTTGCATCATCGAAGGACGGAACGGACGCCGGACCCTGCCGATCGACGATTTTATCGTCGGGGCTTTCGGAAATGCCATGGTCGCCGGCGAGATCCTGGTCGCCATCCGCATCCCCCGGCTCTCCGCAGCCGGACGATGGGGTTATCAAAAACTGTGCCGGAAGACCGGGGAGTTCGCGATGGCCGTCGCGGCCATCAAGATCGATCCGGCGCAGGATATTTTTCGAATGGCATTCGGCGCGACGGAAGGGCGGCAGATTGTCATTCCGGACTTTCGTCCGCTCTGCCGTCATGACGGGCTGGAACTGGATGAAGCGGCGGTTTTGGCAACGCTCGCCGGGCGCGGCCTCACGAACTCCATCGGCGCCCGACAACAAATGACCGTCGTGCAGCGCGCGTTCAGGCAGGCCCTGCAATGATCAGGCAGCTTCATTTCACGGTAAACGGCAAGCCGGTTGCCCACGGCGTTGAACCGCGGACCCATCTGGCTGACTTCCTGCGCGAGAAGTTGCGACTGACGGGCACCCATCTCAGATGTGAACAGGGCGTCTGCGGCGCCTGTACCGTGCTAATCGATGGCCGGCCGGCGCGATCGTGCATCACCTATGCCGCCCTCTGCGATGGCGCGGCCGTCGATACGATCGAAGGCCTCGAGAATGATGCGGTCACGGCAAGGCTGCGCCGGGCGTTTTCGCTGGAGCACGGCCTGCAATGCGGTTTCTGTACCCCGGGTATGCTCGTCACGGCGCGCGATATCGTGATGCGG
>JAQGJF010000655.1 GCA_028290765.1 Tardiphaga sp. | reverse complement strand
ATTCGATCTGTACAACGATCCGATGCCGACCATGGCGGCGCTGGAGGGCTACATCAACGATACGGCGTCGACGTTGTTTACGCTCGGCGCACAGATCATCGGGACGCCATCCGACGAGATCGATCATCTCGCGCGTCATGCCGGTCTGGCCCAGGGCATCGCCCGGGCGATCGCGGCGCTGCCGCTGGATGCGTCGCGGCGGCAATTGTTCGTACCGCTGCAATTGCTGGAACGGCACGGTAGCGGCATGGAAGAGGTGTTCGCCGGCAAGGAGACGCCGCCCTTGCGCGCGGCGCTGGACGAATTGATCGGCGAGGCTCGCGCGCATCTTAAAACCGCGTGGACGCTGTTGCCTGGCATTGCGCCGGAGGCGAGGGCGGTGTTTCTGCCGCTGACGCTGGTCGAGCGCGACCTCAAGCGCATGGCGCGCGCGGACAATGATCCGTTCATGCCGCGGGTTACGTCACGTTTTCGGATCCTGTGGACGTTGTGGCGGGCGTCGCGGTCACCAGCATTCCGCCGGTAGGACGGCGTTGCGGTGCTTCGTTCACAATGGAGATGCCAGGGGTTCTGGGTCCCGGCTCAAGGCCGGGACGACGTGCCCAGATCCGTGGCCTCGAAATTGAACCGGTCGCGCAAATTCTTGCGCGACTCCAAAATGCCTTTCAGGAACGCCCGATCGGTGTCGCTGGTTATCATCGGCTCGATCAGGTCGAGCTGGTTCATCGCCACCAGTTGCAGGATTTCGGTGCGAATGCTGCCGTCGGCATTGCGCGGCAGCGCCGGGATGATTTGGAGATGCTCCGGCGGTTTCGGACCCTTGGCCGCGATGAGCGCATTCTGCAGCGCCGTTTCGAGCGCGGCATCGTCGGCCTCGACGAAGGCATAGAGTCCGACGCCGGTGCGGCGGTCGGCGAAGGCGACAATCGCGGTATCGCGAACGGCGCGATTTTTCCGGATCAGGTCGATCAGCACCGGGGCGTCGTTGACCAGACGCCGGCCGCCGCCTTCGCGATCGGTGAAATTGAAGATACCTCGGGTGATGGCGCGATAGACCTTCTTGCCGGTCATCAGCCAGATCCGCGCGACAAAGGATTTGCGCGCCAGGATCTTGCGTTCTTTCGGCGTCAGCGCCTCCGGGGCATAGCTGCGCTTGTGTTTCAGCAGATGCCGCAGATCCTCATAGGCGGCGATGCGAAACAGCCGGCTGCGGCTCTTGAAGCAGACCGCCAGCTGGAAGTCGGTGACATAGGCGCGGCCGTCGCTGCCGCGCAGCCAGTTCTGCTCCTTGGCAAGATCGTTGTGGCAAATGCCCCTGCGGTGCAACTGGCGCAGCGCCAGCTTGGCGGAATGGAAATAGGCGACGTCGCCGAACGGTTTTGCCAAATGCAGCGCAACGCCGTTGATGAAGCCGCGGACCAGCGCCTGCCGTCCGGCCCACAGCAATTCCGGGCCGACATGGAGGTCGCGCGCCAGCGCTAGCGCGCGGCGCTCGCGATTGAACAGATGCTGCGCGGGGATATAGGACCACCACGGCACCTGATCGAGCCGGCGCAACACCGCCTCGACGTCGCCGGCCTCGCCGCGGTAACGCCCGCGCTCGACCGTAGAAAACACGTCGCGCTTCAATAGCACGCCGTCGGTCCATTTGGCGGACAACAAGGCCGCGTCGTCTCTCGGCAGCGTCATGGCAAGGCTCACGCGGCAGCCGGAATGCGCAGGCTGTCGGCGATCCAGCGATCGAGATCGGTCAAGGCGCGGGCGCTCATCGCCTGCTTCTTGGCGACGGTCTTTTCGGTGCCGCGGAGCCGCGCGCCTTCGGCATTTCGGGTAGGAGGACTGGCCAGCGGCGGGAACAGGCCGAAATTGATGTTCATCGGCTGGAACGAGCGCGGACCGGCATCGACGGTTTCAATGTGCCCGCCGGTGATATGGCCGAGCAGCGAACCCAGCGCCGTGGTCGGCGGCGGCGGAGAAAGCTGCTGCAGCCGCGCATCGGCCGCGGCATAGAGGCCGGCCATCAACCCGACACTGGCGGATTCGACATAGCCCTCGCAGCCGGTCATCTGTCCGGCGAAGCGCAGCCGCGGCTGCGCGCGCAATCGCAATTGGCCGTCGAGCAGCTTTGGCGAGTTGAGAAAGGTGTTGCGATGCAGCCCGCCGAGTCGGGCGAATTCGGCGTTCTCCAAACCGGGGATAGTGCGGAAGATGCGCTGCTGCGCGCCGTGCTTCAGTTTGGTCTGGAAGCCGACCATGTTGTAGAGCGTGCCGAGCTTGTTGTCCTGGCGCAGCTGCACGATGGCATAGGCCTTGACCAGGGGATCGTTGGGATTGGTGAGGCCGACCGGCTTCATCGGGCCGTAGCGCAGCGTCTCGCGGCCGCGCTCGGCCATCACCTCGATTGGCAGGCAGCCGTCGAAATAGGGGGTGTTCAGCTCCCATTCCTTGAAGTCGGTCTTTTCGCCGGACAGCAGCGCGTCGACGAAGCCGTCGTACTGCTCCCTGGTCATCGGGCAATTGATGTAGTCGGCGCCGGTGCCGCCGGGGCCGACCTTGTCGTAACGCGACTGGAACCAGGCCACCGACATGTCGATGGAATCCTTGTGCACGATCGGCGCGATAGCATCGAAAAACGCCAGCGCATTCTCGTCGGTGAGTTCGCGGATCGCGTCGGCGAGGGGAGCCGAGGTCAAAGGGCCGGTGGCGACAATGACGTTGCGCCAGTCCGACGGCGGCAGGCCGTCGATTTCGGCCCGGCGGATCTCGATCAAGGGATGGTCGTGGAGCGCCTTGGTGACCGCGGTGGAGAAGCCGTCGCGATCCACCGCCAGCGCGCCTCCGGCCGGCACCTGGTTGGCATCGGCGGCACGCATGATCAGCGAGCCCAGCGCGCGCATCTCGGCGTGCAGCAGCCCGACCGCGTTGTTGGCGGCGTCATCGGAACGGAACGAGTTGGAACAGACCAGTTCGGCGAGGCCGTCGGTGCGATGGGCTTCGGTCATCCGCTGCGGCCGCATCTCGTGTAGAATCACGGAGATACCGGCGCTGGCGACCTGCCATGCGGCTTCGGATCCGGCGAGGCCGGCGCCGATGATATGGACGGGTTCGACGATGGATTTGGTGCCTGTCATGGGCGCCACAGGTAGCGCGTTTTCAGGCCAAGTGGAATCCAGATCGCATCGGAACAAGGTCCTTGAACAAGAACCTGGCTTAAACAGGAACTTGCCTTGAACAGCTATCGTCGCCGATACGACAACGCCCGCAAAAGAGCGGGCGCTATCCGTCCGTCAACGGCTGAATCAAATCAGCCGTTGTAGGAACCGGCGGCGACGCGCGGAATGTCCGAGCGATCGAGGCCGATATCGGCCAATTCACGATCGCTGAGCTGCGAAAGCTCGCTGACATTGCGCTGATAGTCGCGGAACGCCTGGATCATGCGGATGAACGAGAGCAACATGGGTAGTCTCCTTATCTTGACGATTCAGCCCTTGGAGGCAGCCTCATCGTTGAAATGAATATAGGTGATCTTATCGCAGTGCAGCAGTCCAAATGTTGCGATGCAGCTAGGCGTTTATCGCATGGCACTGGCAAGAAATGATTAACCTTTCGGCGCCCTTGCATAAATTAACGTCGATGGCTGCGGGCGGTCATCTGGGTGGCCTTGGATCGCCTCAGATTAATCTATGTAATCATGATCTTGTCGTAAACAAACGACATGTTTTTGGCGGAGCGGAAAAGACCGGGTTCCGTGCTCCGGTGGGCAGAAGTCTTTGAGATTTCGGATGAAATTTCCCAGTGACTTCGACAGAAACACATGCGCGATTCGCATGCGGCGCTCATATGAGTGAATAAATGTTCACTTCATAAGGGTTGCCAGCTGGTCAGAGGGAAGGATTAGGTTAGGGCTGCGGTTCCCGTTGGGCAGGAGGCGCTGTACTACCGCGGACGATCAGGCTCGTCGGGATGGTGGTGGATTTGGTGACCGGCATCCCGGCCATCAGACGCAAAATATGCTCGGCCGTTCGAATGCCAATCTGCTCGGCGTCGATGCGGATCGTCGTCAACGAAGGACTGAGCGCGCCGGAAAATTCGAGATCGTCGAAACCGGCGATCGACATGTCGGCGGGCACCGAAAAACCAAGCCGACCGGCTTCCAGCAAGGCGCCGAACGCCAGGATGTCGTTCCCGCAAATGACGGCCGTCGGCTTGGGGCGTGACTCCATCAGCGCCCGAAAACCGATTTGTCCTTCAACGATCCGATAGGGCCGCTCGATCATCATCTCATTCGGAAGCGCCACACCGCGCTTTTCCAGCGCCTCGCGAATACCCGAAACGCGCAACGAGGCGCGATCGTTGTTGTGGGTCACGCCGGCGATCACGCCGATGTTTCGATGGCCGAGATCCAGGAGATAGTCGGCTACGATCCGCCCCGCGGCTTTGTTGTCGAAGCCGATGCACGGATGTTCGCTGTCGTTGACCCATATGTTGACGAAGGGAACCTTGTATCGATGCAGAAATTCGATGGTTTCGGGTTGATGCAGATTTCCGACCCAGACGATCGCATCGACGCCTTGCGAGACCAGGGCGCGAACCTGCTGGCTTTCCTTCTGGCCGTCATAGCCTGAACTGCCCAGCAGCAATGTGTAGCCGTTGTCGGTCAGGATTCCCTGCAGCGCCTCGACGGCACGGCTGAAGTTCGGGTTCTCGAGGGTGGGAATGATGGCGCCCACCAGTCTTGAGCGGCGCGATGCCAGGGTTCGGGCGGCGGCATGCGGAACGTAACCCAGTTGCGAGGCGGCCGCTAAAACCCGGTCGACGCGGCTGGCGCTGATGTTGCCGACCTTGTTGAACACCCGGGATACCGTCGCCGTCGAAACGCCCGCGAGCTCGGCAACTTCGCTGGCGGTTGCGACCCGGGGTGTCTCTACGGCTGCGATCGAGTCGAGGCTCTTCATGTCTTGGCTATGGTCGCCCCAAACGGGACTGTGAATGAAAGCGTATACAACAAGGGGTTGCCGTTAAGAGCCAGCACAGAAGCATTTTCCGTCATCTGCATTGACAGGACGGCGCGTGCTTCTATGATCATAAGTAAGCGCTTACAAAAATACAACAATAAACGGGAGGTTCGCTTGGACGTTGAGGCAATCAGCAAGCTTGAGAGCCACGCCTTCGCGTGTCTCGCCTTCGGGGTCATCGGCGATGCCATGGGCACGCCTACTGAAAATCTGGAACCGGCCCAGATCGAGAAACAATTTGGCTGGGTCGACTCTTTCGAAGGAGACGGCACCGACGACTCGATCATGCGGGATCTGATTGCGGCTGCCCTGATCCGGACCAATGGCTATGCCGACGCCGACAGTTGGGCGGTGCAGTGGCGGGAGCAACACAAGGCGATCTTCGGCGAGAAGGTCGGACGCTTCTTTCCCTCCGTTCTGCATGCGGCGGCTAAGCTCCGCTATGGCTACACGCCGCGGACAATCGCGACCGGAACGATGCCGAGCTCGAGTTCGGCCATGGCGATTTCCCCGGTCGGCATCGTCAATGCCGGCAATCCCCGCGCTGCGGCCGCGCAGGCGATGGAAATTGCCAGCCTCATTCACGTGACCGACGTGGCGTTTTGCCAGGACGGTGCGGCGGCCATCGCCGCGGCCGTCGCCGAAGCCCTTGCCAGGGATGCGACAGTCGATTCCGTTCTGCAGGCGTCGCAGGCTTACATCAAGCCGTGGAGCGGCGCCGAAATGCTGGAGCTGATTCAATCGGCGCTGCATATCGCGCAGACCACAGCCGACTACAAAACCTTCCGGCAAAAATACCAGGAGACGATCCGCAAGCCGATTGCGTGCGATAGCCGCGAAACGGTGCCGGCAACGTTGGCCATCGTCTGGCTGGCGAAGGGAGATCCCAAACAAGCGGCGATCTATGGGGCCAATTTCGGGCGCGACGCCGACACGATCGCGTGCATGGCGGCCGGCATATGCGGCGCACTGAGCGGCATATCGGCAGGCAGCGACGCGCTGGTCCAGTTGCTGCCCAAGGACTCCCGGCAGGCGCAGGTTGAACTTGCCGCCCGCCTGACCGATGTGGCGCGCTCGAAAGCGCAAAGCGAAATGCAGGCCTTAACGCGCAGCATTTGATGTTGGATTGATTCGGGAGATCGACGCATGGCCCTTGATTCAAAAATGACCCGGAGAACGGTTCTGGCAGGGGCCGCCGCGGCGGCCGGCCTGGTGTCGATCGAGGCCAAGGCCGCGCCGAAGCGCGTGGTGTGGTGGTATGAAGGTGCGACGGCAGCCCAGCAGGCGGCGCTGGACCAGCATCTGGTGCAGCCATTCAACGCTTCGCAGTCCGAATATGAACTGGTCATCGAATTTCGGGGGGCCGCGCTTCCGGATCAATTGCTGGTCGCGCTGTCGGCCGGCAGCGGGCCGGACATCGTTTTGACCAACGGTCCGTCCTGGACCCAGCGTTTCGTGATCGCCAAGCGCCTGCTGCCGCTGAACGATTTGGCGCGCAAGTTCGAATGGGACAAGCGGATCGTGCCATTCATGCTGGGCATGGGGACCTATGACGGCACCATCTTCGCCATTCCCAAAACCTCCGAAACCCAGGTGCTGTATTACAACAGCACGCTGTTCACCAAGAACGGATGGGTCGCACCGACGACGCGCGCGGAATTCGAAGCGCTCGCCGACAAAATGCTCAAAGCGGGAATTACGCCGCTTGCCGCCGGCAATGCCGGAACGCGTTTCGTCAATCGCCACTATGTCGGGGCGTCGTTCAGCTGCTGCGCGGGACCGGACAATGTCTATCAGGCGCTTTCCGGGAAGCTGCCTTGGAACGATCCCTCGTTCGTCGAATCGATCCAGTTGCTTAAGGATTGGTGGGACAAAGGCTATTTCGGCGGACAGAAATATTTTGCGCTGAGCATGCAGCAGTCCTTTGCGTTGATGGCCGCCGGCAAGAGCGGCATGGCGCTTCAAGGCAGTTGGGCTTTTCAATGGGTAGACGAGACTTTCAAGAAGACCGGCCAGGACCTGGATTGGGTCCCGATCCCGAAACTGTCTTCAGCAGCTCCCTATCCGGTTTTTCCGCTCGGGATAGGCGCGGATCTGGCCATCAACGCGGCATCGCAGGTGCCCGAAGGCGCCGCCAAGGTGCTCAACGCACTGCTCGACCATAAATTCATCGTCGCGATGTCCGAAGCGTGGGGAGGGGAGTGGGATTCGCCGCTGGTTTCTCCGCCGGAGCCCGCGAGCAATCAGGATCGCGTCACGGCTTTGGCGGTCAAGCTGAACTTCGAGACCACAAAGGCGCTGCAAACCAGGACCTATGGTTATGCGCCGTGGACGTTCTGGCCGGCGCGAACCGACGACTACATGAAGGGCGGCATGGAAGAGGTCTGGCTCGGCCAGATCACCGCGAAACAGTTCTGCGACAAGGTGAATGAAATTTTCCAGCAGGACCTCAAGGACGGATTGGTAAAGACACTGCCGGCGCGCGCTTAAAGCCGATGGTCAACGCCGCGACGCAGAAGCAGGCTCATCGCACCACGCGTGCGTGGTTCGGCCAGGATGGAGATTCTTCCTGGCTGTTCGTCGTGCCGGCGCTGCTGCTGAGTTTTTCGATCATCGCTTTTCCGGTCGGCGCCACGCTGTTGCTGTCGTTCACGGACTGGAATGGTCTGGGCGTTCCGCATTTCATCGGTCTGGAAAATTTCCGGGCCCTGTTCGCCGAAGCGCGATTCTGGAAAGCGATATCGAATAATTTCATCTTTACGACCATCTTCGTGACGCTTCCGATGGTCATTGCACTGTTCGCGGCGGCGCTGCTTCTGATCATCAGCGTCGGGCGAACGTTTTTCCAGGTGGTGTTTTTCCTGCCTGTGACGATCGCGACCATCATCCTCGCCCAGATCTGGCGCGGCATGATCTACAGTCCGGTAACGGGTGTGATCGGTTGGCTTCAGAGCGTCGGGATATCGGTCTCGAACCCGCTGGGTGACCCTGCGACATCGTTATACGGCGTTCTGCTCGTCGATATCTGGCATTGGTGGGGCTATCTGACGATCATCTATTTCGCGGCCCTGCGTCAGGTCGATGTCACCCTCATCGAAGCCGCGGTCGTCGACGGTGCATCCTATCCGGCGACGTTTCGTTACGTACTGCTGCCGACGATTTTGCCGACGGTCCTGTTCATGCTGCTGATGTCGATCATCTGGTCGTTTCGGGTATTCGACTGGATCTATATTCTCACCGAGGGCGGGCCGGGCTTTTCGAGCGAAGTCCTCGGCACGCTGGCCTACAAGACGGCTTTTCAGCAAATGGCCGTGGGCAGGGCGTCCGCCTATTCGCTGGTGATGAGCATGCTCGGATTGATGGCGATCGCCGTTTATCTGCGCATCCAGTACAAATCCGAAAAAGCCTCATGACACCGCTTCAGGGCAGGACCTCGCAGTTCTTCGCGTACATCTTTCTCGGCGCGGCGGCGTTTTCCGTCGTCTTTCCGCTGGCGTTGATGATCCTCAACAGTCTGAGGACCAATTTTGAGATCCTCAGCAGCCCCCTGGGATTTCCCGAGGCACCTAATTTCGGCGTCTACAAACAGGTCTGGGTCGAGAGCCGTCTGGGTCGGGCGCTCCTGAACAGTTGTCTGGTTGCCGTGGGCACCGTCACCATCGTTTGTCTGGTGGCGGCTCCCGCCGCCTGGGTCATCGCCCGCCGCCGGGTTCCCGGCTGGATCGCCATCAGCCTTTATTTCCTGGCCACGACCACCGTGCCGGTCCAGATGTTCATCTTCCCGCTATATTTCCTGTTTGCCAAACTTGGCCTGCTCAACAATCATTTCGCGTTGATGTTTGTTTACGCGGCGATCTACACGCCATTCTCGCTATTTCTTCTGCGAACCTACATCCTTTCCATTCCTGTCGAACTGGAAGAGGCGGCGAGGATCGACGGCGCTGAAAACTTCGAGATCTTCCGCCGGATCATTTTTCCGTTGATCTCGCCGGGCCTGTTGACAGTCGCGCTGATCGTTTCGCTCAATACCTGGAACGAATTCCTGATCTCGATCACATTCCTGCAAACCGAAAGCGCAGCCACCGCCACGGCACGTTTCTATCAGTTGAGCGGCCGATACGGCAGCCAATGGCCAGAAATGATGGCGACGGCATCGCTGATAGCGGCGCCGACGATCTTCTTCTTCATCGTTCTGCAGCGGCGTTTCATCGACGGCATATCCAGCGGAGCCGTCAAATCTTAGTTAACCCGAACATCGCCGCGATCATTACAAATCCGTAAGAAACAGTTTTGTTTCCAAATGTATCTGAACGATGCAAACATTGCGCTGCATCATCACAACATGCTCACGCGGAATTTATTGCGAATGTTATTTCGCCATGGGTGTGGCGGCGTATCAATCGTTCTACAGATTCCGG
>JAQGJF010000646.1 GCA_028290765.1 Tardiphaga sp. | reverse complement strand
GCCTGGCCACGCGACGGATCGAGATTGGCCAGCGGCTTGACGTCGACACCCTCGCCGGCGAGATCGACCAGGAACAGCGAGATGTCGGTTTCGCGTCCGGTCGAGGCCGTGCGCGCGGCAACGATGGCGAAATCGGCAATCGCCCCATCCGGCACCGGCTTCTTCACGCCATTGAGGCTGCCGCCGGACGCAGCGAGCTTGATCGCTTGCGGCGACGGATTGCCGTTGCCTTCGAACAGCGCCAGCGTGCCGATCGCATTGCCCGACGCGATCGCCGACAGCCATTTGCTCTTCTGCGCCTCGCTGCCTGCCAGCTGTATCGCTTCGGCGGCGAGGTAAACCGTCGACGAGAACGGCACCGGCGCCAGCGCCCGGCCCATTTCCTCGGCGATGACGCAGAGTTCGAGATGCCCGGCGCCGACGCCGCCGAACTGCTCGGGAATCGCGACGCCGAGAAAACCCATGTCGGCGAGGCCCTTCCAGAGTTCGCGGTCATAGCTCGCATGACCGTCGAGCACCGCGCGTACCGCCTTGGGCGGGCACTGCTTGGTGAGAAAGCGTCGCGCTTCGTCGCGGAGCTGTTTTTGGTCGTCGGAGAAATCGAAATTCATGGTGCCGCTCTGTTGTGTGAGGGGGTGATAACACTGGAGGTCGTCATTCCGGGGCGCGAGCAAAGCGAGCGAGCCCGGAATCCATAACCACCGCGGGGGTTATGGATTCCGGGCCTGCGCCAAGTGGCGCATCCCGGAATGACGAGGGTTTTTTACAATCGTACTTCATTGCAGCACGATCACATCATCACCCGGACGGTCCGCATACAATCGCTCCACCAGATCGGCGCGGCGGTCGAGGCCGGCGCGCTGGTTGATGTAGCCCTTGTCGGTGAGTTCGTTGCCGTCGATCGACGCCGGCTCGGTCATCAGCATCGCGCGCGCGATGCGCAGGCTGGAGGCGCCTTCGCAGCAGGCGTTGTGCGCCAGCAAGCCGCTTTTGAGGCAGGCCAGCACCGCGGGATGCCTGACGACATCCTGATAGGTCGCGTCGGGATTGTCGACCAGTTGCCGGCAGGCATGAAGATTGGGCCATGCCAGGAGGCCGACATAGGGCCGGTCCTGTCCGGCGACCAGCGCGTCCTGGATCACCGGCGTCGCCGCGGCGATGGCGTCGGTGCGCAGCGGCCCGACCTGGACGAAGGTGCCGGTCATCAGCTTGAAATCTTCCACCACGCGGCCGGCGAAGATCAGGCCCTGCACCGGATCGTCCGGATCGACGAACACGCCGGCATCGCCAATACAATAAAAGCCTTCGTCGTCGAAGGCGGCCTTGGTCAGGTCCGGCTGGCCGTGATAGCCGGGGGTGACGTTGACGCCGCGCAGCCGCAATTCATATTTCGGACCTGATGGCACCATCTTCAATTCGACGCCGGGAAACGGCAGGCCGATGAGGCCGACGCGTTCGGTGTCCCAATAGGTGCCGGTCGAGGTCGGCCCGGTCTCGGTCGAGCCCCAGCCGGTATAGAACACGATGCGCGCGCCGGTGGTGCGGATCGCCAGCGCCTGCATCCGGTCATAGAGGTCATCCGGCAGCCGCGCGCCGCCATAGGCCATCAGCCCGAGATTCTTGAAGAAGCTGCGGCACAGCGCGTCGTCCTTCTCCATCGCCGCCGCCAGCGCCGCGTAGCCGGCAGGCACGTTGGCGTAATAGGTCGGCGATATTTCGTGCAGATTACGCAGCGTCTCGTCGATCATGCCGGGCATCGGCCGGCCGTCGTCGATGTACAGCGTGCCGCCCTCGGTCAGCACCGGGTTGAACAGCGCATTGCCGCCCATGGTGTGGTTCCACGGCATCCAGTCGAGATAGATCGGGTCGGATCCCTGCGCATCGCGCGGCCGCACCTGCATCATCTGTGCGGCATTGGCGCACATCATCGCCTGGGTGTTCATGACCGCCTTGGGCATTCCGGTCGAACCGGAGGTGAACAGCAATTTTCCCACGGTATCCGGAGTGATTTTTGCGATGGACTCCTCGACGTCCCGCGTCACCGGAGTTGCCAGCAGGTCGGCGAAGGCGATGCTCGCGATGCCCTCGGCGGGCCGGTTGACGTGAACGACGGTGACGCCGTCGAGATTGAGCGCTTTCAGCGCCTTCTCGAAGGTCGGGCCGTCCTGCACCATCACCAGCGAAGGCTTGATCAGGTCGAACAGATATTTCAGCTTGGCGTGATCCTGGCTCATCAGCGAATAGGCCGGCGACACCGGCGCCGCCGGAAGCCGCGCCTGCATCGCGGCCTGCGTCATCAGCGCATGTTCGTTGGAATTGCCGCTGAGGATCGCGACCGGCCGGCCGGGTTCGAGACCGAGGTTGAGAAGTCCCTGGGTCAGCGCATCGGCGTTTCGTTTGGCCTCGCGATAGCTGAGCTTGCGCCACTGCCGATCCGGCCCCGCGCGCTGCGCCAGCCAGATGCGGTCCGGCCGCTCAAGCGCCCATTTCGCCAGCGACGCCGGGATATGCGGCTCGTAAGGTTTGAGCGGTATCCGCGATTTCAGGACGATGACGCCGTCCGGCCGCCGCTCGACGGCGATGTCGCGCGCGAGCCATTCGATCTTGCGAAACGCCGGCTTGGCGGGCATCGCTGCTGCAGTTGCGCTCGTGCTCATGTCGTTCCTCCCAAAACGCTGGTCGCTATGAGGTCTCTTGTCGGACCTTGTTTTGTGTCGTGTCGATCGCCACGTCCGGCAATCGTTATTGCGCCCTCTCCCCTCGTGGGAGAGGGCATCATCAACCTCAACTCCACGTTCCGTAGGGTGAGGGGGCTGAGCCTCGTCTTGTGGCGCCCCCTCACCCGCCTTCGCTTCGCCGTAGCCGATGCAAAGCATCGGCGTCCGACTTTAATTTATTTACGGCGGCCGGAGGCCGCCTTTGGCCACCCTCTCCCACGAGGGGAGAGGGAAGAAAGAAACCTACCGCGGTGCCATTCGTATCGCGCCATCGAGCCGGATCGTCTCGCCGTTCAGCATCGCATTCTCCACGATATGGACCGCGAGGTTGCCGTATTCCGAAGCATCGCCGAGCCGCGCCGGGTGTGGCACCTGGGCGCCGAGGCTCTTGCGGGCTTCCTCGCTTAGTCCCATCAAGAGCGGCGTGAGAAATAGCCCGGGGGCAATGGTGTTGACGCGGATCAGATGCTGGGCGAGATCGCGCGCCACCGGCAAGGTCATGCCGACGATGCCGCCCTTGGAGGCCGAATAGGCGACCTGCCCGATCTGGCCATCGAACGCCGCGACGCTGGCGGTGTTGATGATGACGCCGCGTTCCTCGCCGACCGGAGGCTGCTTCAAGAGCTGTTCGGTGAACAGCCGCAGCACGTTAAAGGTGCCGATCAGATTGACCTGGATCACCTTGGTGAATTTCGCCAGCGGATAGACGCCTTCCTTGCCGACGATGCGCGCGGACCCACCGATCCCCGCGCAATTCACCAGGATGCGCGCGGTGCCGTGAGCCGCTTCGCCCTTGGCGATCGCGGCCTTGACGTCGTCCTCGCTGGTGACGTCGCCGACCAGGGCCACGCCCTTGACCTCGGCCGCGACCTTTTCGGCGTTTTCCCTGTTCTGGTCGAGCACCGCGACCCTGGCGCCCTTGGCCGCCATCGCGTGCGCGGTGGCGGCGCCGAGACCGGAACCTCCGCCGGTGATGAGGACCGAAACGTCTTTCAACTGCATATGGGGACCTTTCCTTGGGCGTTTCCTGAAGCTTTTTGTTGTTCGACTTTTTATTTTCCTGAATTAACCGGCGACGACGATCGGTGGTCTCGGCGCCAGCATGCCGCCGAAAATCAACGCCTCCATATGCGCGATGTAGTCGCGGCAGACCTCGTCGGTGACCGGACCGACCCCGGCGGCGCGCGACATGGCGTGGCGGCCGAAGAACAGGTGGTCGCAGGCGCCGACCAGGCTGGTGTAGAACAGCACCGGATCGATGGCGCGGAATTCACCCGCCGCAACGCCTTGCGCCAGCAGGCGGCGATGGAAGTCGAGCAGCGGCCCGACAAAGAATTTCGAGACTTCGTCGGCGGCTTCCGCATGGCTTTCGTGCAGCAGATAGTGGATCAACCGGTTCATGTAGGGAAACTGGTAATAGGCCTTGATGATGCCGGCGATGTGCAGCTTCATTTTCGCGGTCGGCGAGATCGGCTGCGCCATCAGGTAATCGAGGTTGGTCATTTCGTTGGCGGCGTCGCGCGCCAGCAGCGCCAGCAGCAGGCCGTCCTTGTTGCCGAAATGATATTTCACCAGCGCGGCGTTGACGCCGGATTTCTGGGCGATGTCGCTGAGCGACACCTCGATCGACTTGCGCTCGATCATGAGTTCGCTCGCCGCGTCCAGCAGCTTTTCGGCCGTCGTATTCTTCCCGACCGGAAGCCGGCTCGGTGCGCTGGTATTCAACTGCGGCATACGCGGATCCGACTCTGAGACAGGGTGGCAGATAACCCGATGATTCATCCGCACTCAAGAGTTAATTGATTGATTGACTAAATCGAACCTGGACACTTAAATCCGCCCCAACCAGAGACCAACAAACACATCAGGGAGATCGCACATGGCCGAGGCTTATATCGTCGCCGCCGCACGCACCGCGGGCGGCCGCAAGGGAGGCCGTCTCGCCGGCTGGCATCCGGCCGATCTCGCCGCCAGCGTGCTGGATTCGCTGGTCGAGCGGTCGGGCGCCGCTCCCGACCAGATCGAAGACGTCATCATGGGCTGCGTGATGCAGGCCGGCGAACAGTCCAACAACATCGCGCGCAACGCCATCATGGCCTCGAAACTGCCGGAGAGCGTGCCCGGCACATCCGTCGACCGGCAGTGCGGTTCGTCGCAGCAGGCGCTGCATTTCGCAGCACAA
>JAQGJF010000637.1 GCA_028290765.1 Tardiphaga sp. | reverse complement strand
GACTGCGCGGTGGCGACCGGCGTCACCGTCAGCAGGGTATCCAGCGTGATACTTCCATCCTTCACGGCCTTGAGCGTGACATAGGCCGTCATCAGCTTGGTCACCGATGCGGGATACCATGGATAGGTCGCGTTCTCGGCCTGCAGCACCTTGCCGCTGTCGGCCTCGACCACCAGCAGCGCTTCGGCTTGCGCGGCGCGCGGCGCGATCGTCGCGACGGCGAATCCTGCGACAAGCGCGATGAATTTCAACGGCGACAAGCGAGGCAATGCAGGAAGAAAATGCACTATCCGATTCCGGTCCTTTGCGACCCGCCGCCGCGGCGGAATTCATTACAGAGATTTACTGCAGCGGAGAGTCTTGGAGTCTTGGAGACTGAGAGTCTTGGAGACTGATGTTTCGAGAGTCTGATGTTTCGAGTTGCGATGCGAGCCCCGGCCGTCCATCGGTTGCGGCGTTGCCGAGCCTATACCGGCCGGCGGGATCATCATAGTCGTCGGGCCATTAAATCGTGGATGAAAGCGGCCAAATTTCGGTGATTTTACAGCCTGGCGGGAGCGGCGCTGGCCTTCGGCGGCGCCATGGCCGTGCGCGCGTTCTCCTGCACCATGAACTGCGCCTTGGCGAGTTCCGCGAAATGCCCGCCGCGTCCCACCAGTTCATCAAAGGTTCCGCTTTCGATCACGCGGCCGTTCTCGAACACCAGGATTCGCGTGGCGTTCCGGATCGTCGAAAGCCGGTGCGCGATCACGAAGGTGGTGCGTCCCTTCATCACCTCGTCGAGCGCGGCGTTGACCTTGGCTTCGGTCACCGCGGCGAGCGCGCTGGTCGCCTCGTCGAGGATCAGGATCGGCGGATCCTTCAACAACGCCCGCGCGATCGACAGCCGCTGCCGCTCGCCGCCGGACAGCATGCGTCCGCGCTCGCCCGCATTGGTCTCGAACTTCAACTCGCCGCGTTCGATGAACTCCAGCGCCTGGGCGCGGGCCGCGGCAATCCGCAATTCTTCGTCGGTGGCGTCCGACTTGCCGACCCGCAGATTTTCCGCGATCGAGCGATTGAACAGCAGCGCTTCCTGAAACACCACGCCGATATTTCGCCGCAGCGCCGTCAGCGTGAGCCCGCGGACATCCATGCCGTCGATCTTGATGAATCCCGATTGCGGATCGAACGCGCGATGCAGCAATGCAAACGCGGTCGATTTGCCGGCGCCGGTCGGGCCGACCAGCGCCACGGTCTGGCCGGGCAGCGCGATGAACGACAGGTCCTCGACCGCGGGCCGCTTGCCGTCATATGAAAACGAGACGTCCCTGAATTCGACCAGGCCGGACAGCCGGCCGCTGTCGATGGCGTCCGGCCGGTCGCGCACCGCGGGCACCGCGTCGAGCACGTTGAAGAATTCCTGCAGCCGCGGCGCTTCCATGAACACGTTGTTGATGAACGAGACCACCTGTTCGAGCTTCTGGATCAGCAGCGTCGCAAAACTCACGAACATCACGATCTCGCCGATGGTGGTCAGGCCCTGCTGATGCAGGACGATGCCGACGGTGAAAATCGCCAGCACGGTGATGGTGGTCGAGGTCCGCGTCATCACCGTGACCAGCGCCCACCAGGACAGCACCGGCATCTGCAATGCGAGCAGTTTGTCGGCCACGAAGCGCAGGCCCTGCACCTCGGCATCGACCCGCACGAAGCTTTGCACCAGCGCGACGTTGCCGAGCGCGTCGGAAGCCCGCGCCGAAAGGTCGCTGTATTGCTGCTCGACGTCGCTTTGCATGCCGTAGGTCTTGCGCACCACCAGCGTCGTCAGCACCGTGAACACCACGCACAGGATGAACAGCAGGATGGCCAGTCGCCAGTTGATGTACAGCGACAGCGGTAGCAGCACGACCAGCGACACGAGGGCGGCAAAATGCTCGCGGAAAAATCCCACCCACAACCGCCACAACGCATCGGTGCCCTGCAGCATCACCTTCATCAGCCGCCCGGAATGGGTGCCGGTGTGGAAGGTCAGCGGCAGCTGCATGATGTGTTCGAAATAATTCGTCAGCACCGCCTGGCGCTGGCGGTGCGCCAGCCGGTCCGCCTGCAGCGCCACGACCGCGCCGCAGCCGATCGTGAACAGGCCGAAGGCCACCCAGGCCGCCAGCAATGGCCACGGCGACGATGGCGAAGCCGCCGCGAGCTTGCCGGCGGCAGGATTGCCCGACAGCACATCAACGATGCGGCCGAACAGCACCGGTTCGGCGAATTGCGCCGCGGCCAGCAGCAGATTGGCGCCGGCAAGGATCCAGCCCAGCCGCGCCTCTTTTCCGAGCAGTTCCAGGACGCGCGTGTAAAGGCGGAGGAGGGACATGATGGCAGGGGGCTCGTATGTCAGGCGGACGACAACACGGTTAGAGCGCATTTTCCGGCGAAGAGGAATTCGTTTCGCCGCCGGGCAGCGCAGCTGCCACGATTTCGCCACCAATCGTTCAGCCTGCATTCGGTTTCAGGAACCTAGTATCGGCGCCGTGGTTGTCTTTGCGAATGGCCCCTTTTGGGGCCGGCACCACGGAGGACATTCGAAATGTCGGTACGAAAAAGCATATTTTCTTCATTTGGCCGCGGCGCCGCGCTGGCGACCGTGGCGGCAGTAGCCCTCGCGGCGGTCCAGCCGTCGGTGGCCATGGCCGGATCGACCACGCCGGCCGCGCTCTCGGCTAACCATGGCACCAGCGGCAATACCGATTTCAGCGCGGCCCGACGCCACTACCGCGGCGGTGGCGGCGCAGCGGCGCTGGCGGCGTTTGCCGGAATCGTAGGCACCATCGGCGCGGTCGCAGCTGCCCAGGAGCGCCGCGACTATTATGACAGTGGCTATTACGGTGGCGGCCCGGCCTATTACGACGGCGGTCCGGCTTACTACGGTGGTGGACCGGCCTATTACGATGCGCCGGGCTACGGCTATTACGGCGGCCTGGCCGCGCCGCGCAACGGCCCCCGCTATGGTCGCAGCGATCGCGGCGGATTCTGATTTGACCTTGCTCGGCCTCACCCGCCGGCCGCTTGGCGGCCGGCGGGTTAAATTCGTTGGTCAAATTGCCGGCCGGCCGTTAACACGCTGGCGATGGCTTTGGTTTAGCCTGCAATCATGAGTGATTCGCTCGACAGGCTCTATTCGGCGGTGCTCGCGGCCAAGGATCTCGATCCGGCCGTATCGCGCACGGCCCGGCTGTTTCAGCGCGGTCCGGCCAAGATGGCCAAGAAACTCGCCGAAGAAGCCATCGAAGTCGTGATCGATGCCGTCAACGGCAAGAAGGACGCGGTGATCCGCGAGAGCGCCGATCTGCTCTATAATCTGACGGTGCTGTGGGCCTCCGCCGGCGTGCGTCCCGACGATGTCTGGGCCGAGATGAATCGCCGCGAGACCGCGCTCGGCATCGCCGAGAAGCTACCGAAATCGCGGGTCAAAGGGTCTCCTCCGATGGCTCCGAGTTCCCCACAGATGATGCAGCGACCAATTGTCGCGTTGGCGGGGCACCGCGCCCGCAAACAACGCTGAGATCCGGTCGGAAACTCCTGCAATTCCCGGCATGGACAAATCCACCTGACGGTGGTTCATCGCGCCATGCTCAGAAAAATCTACGACTGGTGTATCGACGCCGCCCATAAGCCATACGCACTCTGGATTCTGGGTGCGGTGTCTTTTGCCGAAAGCTCGTTCTTTCCGGTGCCGCCGGATGTCATGCTGCTGCCGATGTCGCTGGCGCGTCCCGAACGCGCCTGGCTCTATGCCGGCGTTTGTACCATCACCTCGGTGCTGGGCGGCGTCCTCGGCTATGCCATCGGCGCGTTGCTGTATGATTCAGTCGGCCAATGGCTGATCCATTTCTATGGCCTCGGCGACAAGGTCGAGACCTTCCGCGCCGGCTATGCCGAATACGGCGCATGGATCATCCTGCTCAAGGGGCTGACGCCGATCCCCTACAAGCTCGTCACCATCACGTCGGGCTTTGCCAACTATAATATCTGGCTGTTCATTGGGCTGTCGGTGATCGCCCGCGGCGGGCGTTTCTTCATTGTCGCGATCCTGCTCAATCGCTACGGCGTCTGGATCCGCGAGACGATCGAAAAGCGTCTCGGGATGTGGGTCGCGATCGGCGTCGGCGTGCTCGTGCTTGGCTTCGTCATCGCTTTCAGGATGTTTTAGCGCGGGACATTCTGCCCGATTGCGGTTCTCTTGGCGGTTCTCTTGGCGGGCTGTCGTGACCGGGATACGCTCAAACCATGTCCGATCGCACCGCCCGCCTGTTCGCCGAGGCCCGCTTTCCCCTCGCCATCGCTGTGATGGCGTGTTGGACCGTCGTGGCGGCACCCGGCGCGGCGTGGCCGCAGGCGCCAAAACCACCGCCAGCGGCGTCCGCGAGCGATCCGGCGCCGCAGGCCCCTGCCGCGCCAACCGCGCCGGGTCAGGCGGCGGTGCAGCCCACCGAGCCCGCGCCATCCCGCGCGGAAAATCCGGGTCTGTTCAACGAAATCGGCAAACTGTTCGATAATCCGTCCTCGCTGTTCCCGAGCCTTCCCACCCTGAAGAGCCCGAAGGAAACCTTCGACGATCTCAACGCGCGCGCCAAGGATGCCACCGACGGTCTGTCGCGCCTGACGACGAGCCCATCGGTCGCGCGCGGGCGCGTGGCGTGTCCGATGGCCAATGGCGCGCCGGACTGCAAGGCGGCCTCGGACAAGCTTTGCCAGGCCAAGGGCTTCAAGGAGGGCAAAAGCCTCGACACCGACCAGGCACAGGCCTGCTCGGCGGCAGCCCTGCTGTCGGGCGGCAACCGCGAACCGGGCAATTGCCGGACCGAAAATTACGTCACCCGCGCGCTGTGCCAATAGCGTGAAGTTTCACGATCTTTCGCGTTGCATCTTTGGCGCCGCTGCATCACGCTTTTGCTGAAAACCAGGGGGAATTTGCCAATGTCCATGCCAGCCTTGTTCCGGGGGCGCCTGTCGCTGCCGGTGATCGGGGCGCCGTTGTTCATTATTTCGGTGCCCGACCTGGTGATTGCCCAATGCAAGGCGGGAATTGTCGGATCGTTTCCGGCGTTGAATGCGCGGCCGCCGGCGCTGCTCGACGAATGGCTCGCGCGCATCAAGCAGGAACTCGCCGCCCACGACAAAGCGCATCCCGACCGGCTCTCGGCGCCGTTCGCGGTGAACCAGATCGTGCACCGCTCCAACAACCGTCTCGAACAAGACCTCGCCATCTGTGAGAAGCATCGCGTGCCGATGATTATCACCTCGCTCGGCGCGCGGGAGGAGTTGAACCAGGCGGCGCATGGCTGGGGCGTCATCGTTTTTCACGACGTGATCAACCAGAAATTCGCGCACAAGGCGATCGAGAAGGGCGCCGACGGCTTGATCCTGGTGTCGGCCGGCGCCGGCGGCCATGCCGGCGAGATCTCGCCTTTCGCCTTCGTGGCCGAAACCCGGCAATGGTTCGACGGGCCGATCGCGCTGTCGGGCGCCATCGGCAACGGCCGCGCCATCCGCGCGGTCCGGATGCTCGGGGCGGACTTCGCCTATATCGGCTCCGCCTTCATCGCCACCACCGAGGCCAATGCGGTTCCCGGCTACAAGGACATGATCACGACCTCGACCGCCGAGGACATCGTGTATTCGAACCTGTTCACCGGCGTGCACGGCAACTATCTGAAACCTTCGATCGTCGCAGCCGGGCTCGATCCGGAAAACCTTCCCGAATCCGACGCCGCGAAAATGAGCTTTGGCACCGATGCCTCGGGCGAACGCGCCAAGCCGAAAGCCTGGAAGGAGATCTGGGGCAGCGGGCAGGGCGTCGGCAGCGTTGGCAAGATCATGCCCGCGAAGGACCTGATCGCGCGCTTCCGGAAGGAATATGACGAAGCGGTCGATCCGGCGCTGTGATGTGGTCGTCCGCCAGCGCACCTTCCCTCGCCGAAATGGAAACCATGGCGCATGAGATGCTCGCGCGCCTGCCGGAGGGCTTTCGGAAGCTGTGCGAGGGCGTCATCGTGCGGGTCGACGATTTCCCCACCGATGAGGTGCTCGACGAGATGCAGGCCGAGACCGAGTTCGACCTGCTCGGCCTGTTCCAGGGCATCGGACTGCCGTTCCACAGCAACCAGGATGTGGCACGGCTGCCCAACATGATCTGGCTGTATCGCCGGCCGATCCTGGATTATTGGGCCGGGCATGAGGAGACGCTGGGCCATATCGTCCGCCACGTGCTGATCCACGAAATCGGCCATCATTTCGGGCTGTCCGACGACGATATGGAGGCGATTGAAGCCGGTACCGCGGATTAGCCCTGCGTAAATTGGCCTTGGACCGGGGCCCCGATCGCGATAAAACCCGGCTTCAATCTGGGAAACAGTGACATGGACAAGTTCACCAAGCTGGATGGCGTCGCGGCGCCGCTTAAGATCATCAATGTCGATACCGACATGATCATTCCGA
>JAQGJF010000624.1 GCA_028290765.1 Tardiphaga sp. | reverse complement strand
GCGGAATGCCGGAATAGCCCATGTAGCCCTGCGTCACGCCCGCCCAGTGGATCGAGATGTCGTAGGTGATGAGGCCGAGTGAGAAGGTCGCCATGGCGAGGTAGTGGCCGCGCAGGCGCAACGTGGGATAGCCGATGATCAGCGCGGCGACGCCCGCCACGACCATGGAGGCAATCAGCGCCAGCGCCGGCTCCCAGCCGTACTGGACGCACAGAATGGCGCTGCCGTAACCGCCGATGCAGGCGAAGGCGTTCTGACCGAACGACGCCTGCCCCGTGTAGCCCATGAAGAAATTCAGGCCGATACAGAAGATGCCGTAGATCATCGCCAGCTGGAACACCGTCAGCAGATAGCCACCGTAAATCAGCGCGCCCATGGTCAACAGCCCGCAAAGCGCCAGCAGGCCGATCTGGAACCAGTCGAGCCGCGCGCGCGCAGCCGGTGCGGCGGGTTTAGGAGAAGTAATATCGGGCGAGGTCATGGTGTGACTTGATCTCGTGCGTCGGCAATTCGGCTCGCACGCTGCCAGAGGAAAGGATATAGACCCGCTGGGCCAGCTTGAGCGCCAGCGGCGCCTTCTGTTCGACCAGCAGAATGCCAAGGCCCTCTTTGTTGAGAGCGCCCAGCGTCGAGAGAATTTCGGTGGCAACGCGTGGCGCCAGGCCGAGCGATGGCTCGTCGAGAATCAGCAACTTCGGATCGGCCATCAATGCGCGGCCGACCGCGAGCATCTGCTGCTCGCCACCGGACATCGACGAAGCGGTTTGCGATATGCGCTCCTTCAATCGCGGAAACAATGAGAACACTTTTTCGAGTTGCCGGTCCTGGTCGGCCTGCGAACCGGCCAGCTTGTAGGCGCCGATCTGCAGATTTTCCCGGACGCTCATGTCGCCGAACAGGCCACGCCCTTCCTGCACCAGGATGATGCCGAGCTCAGCCAGCTGATGCGTCTTCAGGCTCGTGACGTCCTGCCCTTTGAAGGCCACCTGACCGGTGCTCGCGATCAGCCGGGTCATGGCGCGGAGCAAGGTTGTCTTGCCCGCGCCATTCGGTCCCAGGATGGTGACGAACTCGCCCGGCGCAACATGGAGATTCGTCGGTCGAAGAGCCTCGATGTGACCGTAGCGAGCCGCCAGATCGCGGACAGCTATGAGATGCGCGGTGTCCGCGGCCACCGTCATTTCTTGAGAACCAGCTTGCCGTCTTTCACCAGGGCGATCACGTAGGGATTTTGGGTGATGCCGATGTGCTGCTCGGCCGTAAAGTCGTAGGACGCCCCCGCGCCGTCGTAATGGCCGAGTTGCTCGAACGCATTCCGGACCGCTTCACCTTCGGTGCTGTTGGCCTTCTTCATGGCGGCCGCCATCATCATGAGCGAGTCCCAGGCACGCGAAGCCTGGGCGTTATCGGTCCTGCCGTATTTGTCCTTCATCGCCTTGACGAAGGGCTCGGCGGCGGCACGAGCCTTTGGATCGGTGATGACGCCGATGTCATCGGACGCGATCTGAATGAGCGGCGACGGGAACAGGTACTGTTCACCCAGAACCTTGCCGGCCGCTTGCAGGATGTCGAGCTCGTTGATGCTGCCCAGCATCAGCATCTTGGTGAGGCCGAGGCTGCGGATGTTGTTGGCGACGGTGACAACGGCATTGCCCTGACCCAGCATGATAAGAGCCTCGGCGCCGGCCGCATTGATGCGCCCGATCTGGACGCTGAAGTCGGCGTCGTCCTGCTGGTACGACTCGCTGGCGACGACCTTGATGCCGAACTCTTCGGCGCCCTTCTCGGCCAAGCCACGCATCAGCATGCTATACGGGCTCGGATCGGACAGAATGCCGACTTTGCGGATCTCGGTCTTCTCTTTCAGGTACTGGTAGCGCGTGTCCACTTCGTACTTTGGCGGCGGCAGGAACTGGAAGGCCCACTTGATCTCATCCGGCAGGCGCGGCAAAATGGAGCATAGGAACATCGGCAGCTTGGCCTTGGCCACGAAGCTGGCGGCGGCAAAGTTGCCGGCCGAGATGCAGCCGCTGTCGAAGGCGACGACCTTATCTTCGGACATCATCTTGCGATAAACGACCACCGCCTGCTGCGGCGTCGACTTGTTGTCTTCGGTGACCAGTTCGAGCTTCTTGCCGAGAACGCCGCCCTGTTTGTTGACCGCCTCGATGGCGACCGCCAGACCGTCGCGCCAGTGGCCGTCGGTCGCGGAGCCATACCCGGTGAGGCCCAACGACGAACCGATCTTGACCGTCTCTTGCGCCAAGGCCGGCAGTGCCGGCGTCAGTCCGAGCAGCGTGACGATAATAAGCGCCTTGCGCGATCCCATTAATCCCTCCCAATTTTTGATTTGCTTGTTAATCCAGTCAGGCGCCCGCTCCAGCGACCTTGTCGCGAACCTCGCGCAGGCCGGTTGCCGCCGCCTGGCGCAGGAAACCCTGATCCGACGAGAGCACGAAGACATTGGCGCCGAGCGAGCCGAGCCACGCGGCCTCGGCGGCGTTGCCGACATATACGCTGATCGGCTTGTTGGCCCTGCGCCCGGCTTCCGCGATGCGTTCGACCGCGCGGATGACCTCCGGCGGGTCCTTCGCTTCGTTGCCGAAGGCCGCGGTCAGGTCGCCGCGCCCGATGAACAGCGCGTCGACGCCCTCGACGGCGGCAATGGCGTCGATCTCGTCGAGGGCGACCGGGTCCTCGATCTGCGCCACGAAGACCATCTGGGCGTCCGAGTCCGCAATGTGCCGCCACATCGGCACGCCTGTATAACGTCCTGCCCGCGTGCTGGTGGCAAAGCCGCGGCTGCCGCCGCGATAGCGGAACATCGCCGCGACCTCGCGGGCATAGGCCGCGCTTTTCACATGCGGGACCAGCACGCCGGTGGCGCCGCAGTCGAGCACCGACAAAATGGCTTCCGGCCCCGGCACGCGAACCAGCGCCGGCGTGTTGCCGGCGCGCGCGGCCATCAGCGCGATGTCGCTCGAGGTGCGGTCGAACGGACCGTGCTCCTGGTCGATGACGACGAAATCATAGCCCAAGTCGCCGAGGATCTCGGTGGCGTGGCTGGTCGGCGTCTTCAGGAAGGTGCCGACGAGCTTATCGCCGGCGAACATCCGTTGCCGGAAGGAAGAAGCGTTGCTCATCGTCCAGGTCCTTTGCCGTTGGCGGTGTGGCTGCCGGTCACGGCATCGGATATTCGTTGGAGTTCAGCACCCAGCCTGGCTTTTCCGAGAAGTCGATGCGCGGCGGGCAGAAAATGTCGACGAGCTGGTTGAAGCCGCTGCCGCTCGCTTCGGTGGTGTGAATCGACGGCGGCGGGATGACGGCGATCGACGGGCTCTTGCAGAGCTCGTGGTCGTCGCCGCGCCAAAAGCTCTTGTTCACCGTCCACGGCCAGCGCAGATGATGGATGAACTCGCCTTCCACGGCGAGCGAGCACTGCTCGAAATCGTCATGGTGGTGCGGCGACAGCTTTGTCGGGTCGCGCCGGCCCTGATAGCCGTCGAGATAGTTCACCATGAACGTTGTGCAGCGCCAGATGCGGCCGAAGCGGCCGGGCTCCGGCGGCACGTCGAGACTGTAGACGCGCAGGCGGTAGCCATCCTTCGGAACGGGCCAGGGTTCGACCGGCGCCACATAAGGCTTCGCCGTAGCATAGGAGGCGGCGTTGGCGCATTTCGCCGCAAGATCGGCCGATCGCGTGGTGAACATGCGGACGATCTGTCCGGGCTTGACGACGGTGATGCTGGAGCGGCCAGGCGGCACGAACGCCAGCGACTTGCTGTTGACGCGCTGCGTGCCATCCGCGGTGGTGATGTCGATCTCGGCCTCGGCGTCGGGCAGCAGGACGACATATTCGTCGACCTGATTGTCGCGCGCCAGCACGCCGCCCTTCTTGCCTTCGGTGTGCGCGATGATGAAGTTCTGACCGCGGCCGTACCAGGTCTTGCCCGCCGCGCCGTCTTCCTGCGGCGGCTCGTTGTAGAAGTGGAGATATTCCGCCTGGCCGAACGGGCCCGCAGGCGCAGCCTTCGCGGTTGCGGGCGCGAGCTTGGCCCGCGGATCAGTGGCGTCGTACATGCAGGGTCTCCCTTAATTTCAGTTTCTTCGTGACCGGCCGTTCGCAGCGTGCCGGACTGTTGGTAATCGCTAGCCGCCCCTCGCCGCGGCGACGTCCGCCTCGATGCCCATCGCGCGCGCGGTGTTGGTCGAGACCATCTTGCGGATCTGCTCGTCGTCGTAGCCGAGGTCCATGCAGAGCTTGATGCCGCGGCGAAAGCCGTCGAGCGGACTGAACGTGCCGGTCTGGCCGAGATCCGAGCAC
>JAQGJF010000605.1 GCA_028290765.1 Tardiphaga sp. | reverse complement strand
GCGTAGAGCGCCTGGTCGGCAGCGGCGATCAGGCGCTCGGGATGGGCGCCGACCAGCAGCGACCATTGCGCCACGCCGATCGAGGCTGCGATCGGAATCGACTTGCCCTCCCAGCGGACGAAGCTTTCCCGGCAGGTTTCCAGCACGTGGCGTGCGATCATCGCGCCTTCACGCAAGGTCGTCGCGGGCAGCACGATGCAGAACTCGTCGCCGCCGGAGCGCGCCAGCGTGTCGCCGGGCCGCAACCGGCTCTGTGCGGCGCGGGTGAACAGCCGCAGGCACTCATCGCCGGCGCCATGCCCGAAACCATCATTGATTTCCTTGAAGCCGTCGAGATCGATCGCCAGCAGCGCGACCGGCTCGCCGGTGCGCTGCGACAGCACGCATTCCTCGGACAACCGCCGCAACAGATGGCGCCGGTTGGCGATGCCGGTCAGGTCGTCGACCAGCGCGAGGTCGGCGACCTCGCCGCGCAACCGATCGATCGCCATCAGCAGAAAGCCGAAATTCCACACCATCGAGAGGAACACCAGCACCAGCATCATGGCGGCCTGAAAGCCGTTGAACTCGATGAACCCGACGTCGCCGTCGAAGTGCAGCAGGGCAACCCCCGAGCGCACGGCGTGAACGATGATGCCGATCGCCGCAACCGCGCCGGCCAGGCGAGCGCCGGGATTGCCGCGGGCGTCGGCTTGCGAAAGCAACAGCCGGAGCGTCACCACCAGGGTAAGCGACTGGCCCAGCGAATAGATGAAGATCCGCATCGCCATATCGTCCCACAGCTGGAACATGACCATGCCGGCAACGGCAAGCGCGGTGACCGATAGCGAAAGCGTCCATGACACCGGGCGCCCATAGAACCGTTGCATGCCCATGACGCCAAGCCAGCAGGCGAAAAACATCAGCCCGCTTCCGAAGATGATGGGAATCAACGGATCGACCAGGCCGCGCAGCATCGAAATCGCGGCGCCCAGGGTGGCGAGATAGGCGCCGGCGGTCCAGAACCGCGCCGCACCGAAATTGGGGTAACTGCGCTGCACGTAGGTCCACACCAGCGCCAGCGCCAGGAAGTTGACCAGGAAAACCACCCACAATGTCGGAACGCTCACCATCGCAGGCCCCGGGCAACTGACGCCCCGCCGCGGTCGTTGATCGCAATATTCATGACATACCCCGCAATTACCCCAAACTGGCATCCCAGCGCTTAACGGAGTCTGACCGCGGCGCCGGTAAATCCGCGTCGTGGTTGTGAATTGATGAAACCGTTTGACGGCCTTGCCCGACGACCGGGCGCGGGTGTGATTCTGAATGAAACAGCTGGTCCGCACCCGGCAATGCCGCGCGGAACTTTAGCGGCCTCAGCCTGCCTTCAGCAGCTTCGCCAGATGCGTGGCCTCTTGTTCCAGTTCGGGCGCCAGCGGCGGTGCGGGCTCGTAAACCGCAAAACGGTTCTTGCCCTCCTTCTTCGCGGCGTAGAGCGCCTGGTCGGCGGCGGCGATCAGGCGCTCGGGATAGGCGCCCACGATCGGCGTCCACTGGGCCACGCCGACCGAGGCCGCGATCGGAATCTGTGCGCCCTCCCAGCGGGCAAAGGTCTCCCGGCAGGTTTCCAGCACATGGCGTGCGATCATCGCGCCTTCGCGCAAGGTGGTGGCGGGCAGCACGATGCAGAATTCGTCGCCGCCCGAGCGTGCCAGCATGTCGCCGGGCCGCAGCCGGCTTTGCGCCGCCCCGGTAAACAGCCGCAGGCATTCATCGCCGGCACCGTGACCGAAGCCGTCATTGATTTCCTTGAAACCGTCGAGATCGATCGCCAGCAGCGCGAACGGATCGCCGGTGCGCCGCGACAGCGCGCATTCCTCGGACAGCCGCTGCAGCAGATGGCGCCGGTTGGCGACGCCGGTCAGGTCGTCGACCAGCGCAAGGTCGGCGACCTCGGCGCGCAGCCGGTCGATCGCCATCAGCAGGAAGCCGAAATTCCACGCCATCGACAGGAACACCAGCGCCAGCACCATGGCGGCCTGGAACGGATTGAAACTGACCATCGACACGCCGCCGCCGATGTCGAGCACGGCGCAGACCGAACGGAGGACATGAATGGCGAGAACCAGAATCGCGATGGCGCCGGCGAGGCGAGCGCCCGGACTGCCGCGGCCACCTTTGCGCGACAGCACCAGCGGCAGGGTCAGCACGATCGGCACCGACTGGCCCAGCGAATAGAGCAGGATCCGCGTCGGCATGTGATCGTAACCGAACACGAAGAAGGTCAGGCCGGCGCAGGTGAGCCCGGTGCCCAGCACGGTGCCGAGCCACGACACCGGCCTGTCGTAGAAACGCTGGATGCCCATCGCGGCAAGCCAGCACGCCAAAATCAGCAAGGTGCCGCCGACGATCAGCGGGATCATGTTTTCGGACGAACCGCGCAGCAGCGAGGCCAACGCCCCTGCGGCCGCGGCGAACGCGGCGCCCGTCCAGAACCGTGCCGCCTCGAAATTGGGATAGCAGCGCATGACGTAGGTCCACACCAGCGCAAGCGCCAGGAAATTGACCACGAACACGACCCACAGTGTCGGAACACTCAGCATCGCAGACCCAGAGCGCCTGGCGCCCTGCCCCGGTTATTGGTCGCAGCGTTCATGATAACGATCCCCGTAATTACCCGAGGATGCCAGTTCAGCGCTTAACGGAGTCTGACTGGAACTGCACATTGCTCGGCTTGGTTGTGACTTTATGAACTTCTGCCGCTTGACGCGTGTGCCCGCGCACCAAAGAAAGTCCGGCCGGCCGGCACCGTTCGCAAAATCTTAACCGTGTTGGCTGCCGGGTGGCGCCGGTCCGACACCGCGCTCGTGTGCCCCGCCGATCGTCGCCGGCGCGGTTACGCCGCCGCTCGAGCCCGAAAACGCGGTCGCAAAGCCATCACAGCTGTGGATAACGTCACGATGCCGATGTGACAACGCGACGACAGCGCCGCGAATCTGTTCGGATTGCAATCGAGGCTGTTGCTTAGCTGACCCTCCTCGCCGAGCAAGCCTCATGTTGCGTTTCCTTCCACCAACATCAAGAGGACGCTATGGCGAAGAAAGCAAAGAAGGCCAAGACCGCGAAGAAGGCCAAGAAGGCAAAAGCCAAAAAGAAGAAGTAGTTTTTAGACCCGGGCGGACTTAGCTCCGCCCGGGCAACCTCGGTTGAAATCGAAACGGCGGGCTTTAGGCCCGCCTTTTTCATGTGATGAGGATCGTCTATGACGCCGCCGGGTTGGGTCCCGGCAGCAACCAGTTTTCCCGCTTCGGGACCCTGCCCTCATTGCCGCCGCCATGAGGTTTGCTCCATGTCGCGCCTTCCGGTTTTTTTAGCCCGTTTTCTTGTCACCATTCTCCCCGCCACGGCTCTTCTGCTCCTTGTTGTCATTCCCGGCCTCGCTCAGGCGCAGACCCGCGATGTGGCCGGATCGAAGGACTATCCCGGCATCGGCCGGTTCGCCGGCAGCGTCATCACCGGCTATGCGGTGAAGGATTTCGACGCCGCACGGATGCAGGCAGCCGCCTTCAAGGACGGCCAGCCGGTCGATGCGAAGCGGCTGGAGGGCCGGGTGACGCGGATCGCCTGGCGCACCTCGCCCGGTCCCTCGATCCTCGAGGTCTCGCGCAATTTCGAGACCCAATTGGCCAAGGCCGGGTTCGAAGCCCGCCTCGCCTGCGATACCGACGAGTGCGGCGGCATCCCCTTCACCGAGGCGATCGACGCGCTGCCGGTGCCGCAGATGTGGCTGGACGGCTTCAATTACGGCTACACCGCCGGCCGCAAGCTGGAGGCCGGCCGCGAGATCTGGGCCAGCGTCGCCGTGAGCAAGAACAACGACAATATTTATGCCCAGCTGGTGGTGGTCGAAACCGGCGCCATCGAGAACAAGATGATCGACGCCGCGGCAATGGCCAAGGGCCTCGGCGACAGCGGGCACATCGCGCTGTACGGCGTCTATTTCGACACCGACAAGGCGGTGATCCGGCCGGAGAGCCGGCCGACCCTGGAGCAGATCGCCAAGCTCCTGACCAACCAGCCGCAGCTCAACGTCTTCATCGTCGGCCACACCGACAGCCAGGGCGCCTATGACTACAATATGGACCTGTCGCGCCGCCGCGCCGAAGCGATCGTGGCCGAACTCGCCAAAACCTGGCGCATCGCGCCGGCCCGGCTGCGTGCCGCCGGCGTCGGCATGCTCGCCCCGGTCGGCTCCAACGCGACGGATGCCGGCCGCGCGCTGAACCGCCGGGTGGAGCTGGTGGCGCCGTAGGGGACTTAAAGTTGAGTCGGCGACGTCAACTCCGTCATTGCGAGCGAAGCGAAGCATCCAGGGGCCGCAAAGCAAGAGCTGGATTGCTTCGTCGCAAGAGCTCCTCGCAATGACGGAGTCAGCTATCCCGATTCAGCTTAAAG
>JAQGJF010000596.1 GCA_028290765.1 Tardiphaga sp. | reverse complement strand
GCTGTTCTGCATGTAGGCCGTCGGCTGCAGGATGGTGAAATCCAGGCTTGAGCTGAACAGCATCTCCTCGACCCGCATCTTGTTCCAGTGATGCGGCATGGCTTCGATCTGCGGGTGTAGCACCGAGTGAAAAGCGAAACGCCGCACCTGCGCGCGCGTCGCCGCGTCGATCATGGCCCGGCCGAAGGCGATCTCGTGCGGGCTGACGTTGGGACAGATATGGTAGATCGCCTCCGTGCCCTGCACGTCCTGCGCAAGGGCATGTGGATCGTTCAGGTCGCCGATGACGATTTGGTCGACGCCGCGCGCTTTTAGCCGGGCCGCGTGGGAAGGATTTCGCGCGAGCACGCGCACCGCCGCGCCGCGCGCCACCAGTGCCTTGATGACGGCGTTGCCGGTTTTGCCGCCTGCGCCGGTGATGAGGATCACGTGCGTTGCCCCAACTGCAGCGCGCTCCCTCTCCCTTTGGGAGAGGGGTGGGGTGAGGGGTTACGACCTATCGATGGGCCGCAACCCCTCACCCGGATCGCTGCGCGATCCGACCTCTCCCCATGGGAGAGGTGGCTGAACGCCGACGCTTCGTTTTTTTGATCGGAGCGCGATCAATCCAGCATCTTGGTATCGTCCGGCGCCTGCGGCGGGGTCTTGATGGCGATGGCTTTGAGGGCGCGGCCGTTCGGCTTGGTGCCGCCGTGCGGCGTGCCCTTGGGGATGACGATGAGATCGCCGGGCTTCACCGTCACCTCCTTGTCGCCGAGCCAGATCGTGCCGGTGCCTTCGAGGATGTACTGGATCTCGTTGGTGTTGGGATGCATGTGCTTGCCGACATTGCCGTCCTGGATCGAAATCGTGGCGCCGTCGGCGGAGACGAACATTTTGGAGTGCATGCCGCCGGCGTTGGCGGCGCCGAGCGCATCGCCGGAAAGATCCTGGGTGTGAATGATTTGCGCCATCACGCTTTCGGCGGCGAGCGCCGGACGCAACACATGGGTCACGGCGCAGCCGGCGGCAAAGGCGGCGGCGATCGACAGCGTGGCAACGATGCGGTTCATGAAAAATCCTCCCGATTTATGGTTTTTTGTGAGGCGATGCTATGCGACCGTGCGGGCCTTGGCCAGTGGCCGGAACGCTTCTCAATGCCCACCTACTGCTCTATCGTGCGGCCAACCGAGATGTGCGGAGGAAATCATGAGAACGATATTGGGCAGGCTGGCCGGGGCGCTGTTGGCGCTGGCGCTGATGACGAATTTTGCCGCGGCGCAAAGCAAGATCATGGTCGGCGTCGGCGGCGGCGCCTGCCTGTGCTATCTGCCGACCGTGCTGGCCAAGCAACTCGGTGAATTCGACAAAGCGGGACTGGCTGTCGAGTTGGTCGACCTGAAGGGCGGCTCCGACGCGCTGCGGGCGGTGATCGGCGGCAGCGCCGACGTGGTGTCCGGCTATTTCGACCACTGCGTCAATCTCGCCGCCAAGAAGCAGGAGTTGCAATCCTTCGTCGTCTACGACCGCTATCCGGGGCTGGTGCTGGTGGTGTCGCCGAAACACACGGCCGAGATCAGCTCGGTCAAGGATCTTGCCGGCAAGAAAGTCGGCGTCAGCGCGCCGGGCTCCTCGACCGATTTCTACCTGAAATATCTGTTGAAGAAGAACGGCCTCGAGCCGACCAGCGCCGCCGTCATCGGCGTCGGCCTCGGCGCCACCGCGGTCGCGGCGATGGAGCAGGGACAGATCGATGCCGCGGTGATGCTGGATCCGTCGGTCACCGTGCTGCAGGGCTCGCATGCCGATCTGAAAATTCTCAGCGACACCCGCACCCAGAAGGACACGTTGTCGGTGTTCGGCGGCGAATATCCCGGCGGCGCGCTCTACTCGACCACGGCGTGGGTCGGCTCGCATGAGAAGGAAGTGCAGGCCTTGACCAATGCGATCCTGAACACGCTGAAGTGGATTCATTCGCATTCGCCGGAAGATATCATGGCCAAGATGCCGCCGGAGATCGTCGGCAAGGACAAGGAGCTGTATCTCGCCGCGCTCAAGAACACGATTCCGATGTATTCGGAAACCGGCCTGATGGACCCCAAGGGCGCCGCCGCCGTGCTCGCCGTGTTCAGCGAGAGCTCGCCGGACGTTGCGAAAGCGAATATCGACGTCGGCAAGACCTACACCAACAAATATGTCGAGCAGGCCGGCAAGATGGGGGCGAATGCCAAGTGAGGCGTCAAGTGAGGCGCGGACGGCGCCGGTGACCTCGGGAACGATTCGCCGGGTCACCCGGCTCGATCTGGTGCTCAAGCCGCAGCCATGGCTGTTCGCCGAGCAGAAACGCGCCGAGATCGAGGCGCATTTCGCAAGACGTCAGCAGGACAAGCCAAAGCTCTGGAACGGCCGCATCCTGATGGCGCGCCATGCTGTATTCACCGACGACAGTTTCGGCGCGGAGTATTTCGAAACCGATTTCGCGAGCTTCCTGGCCTGGCGCGATTGGGGCTTCCCCGATGGCGAGGTCTTCAACGGCTTCGGCATGGGCGCGCTGCTTTGCGCCGATGGCGCCTTCGTGCTCGGTGAAATGGCCGATTTCACCTCGAATGCCGGCCAGATCTATTTTCCGGCGGGAACGCCCGATCTGTCGGATCTCCGCGGCACGATCGTCGATATCCCCGGCAGCGTGACGCGCGAGGTCGAGGAGGAAACCGGGCTGACGCCTGCGGATTATCGCGCCTCGGATCACTGGGACCTTGTGGTCACGAGGGGCCTGGTGGCGATGATGCGGGTTTTGCATGTCGACGCGTCCGGCGAGGCGCTGCGCGCGAGGATCGAAGCCAATCTCGCCCGCGAGACCGCGCCGGAACTTTGCGCGATCCATCTGGTTCGCAATGCCGGAGATCTAAAACCGGCGATGCCGATTTTCGTTACGACGTTCCTCGAAGCGCAGCTGAAGAGTACGATCTAGCCCGTAGCCCGGATGAGCGAAGCGACATCCGGGACTTTCTTTGTTGTCTCCCCGCATGTCGCTGCGCTCATGCGGGCTACGATCAAGGTCCCCCGACATGAGCCCAAAACCATCGACCTCGTTCGCCAATGAACTCAAGCCGTTCGTCGAGCCGTTCCGCTTCGATGGGTCGAAGGAATTTCATCTCAAATCGCAGAAGACCAACGAGAAGGGCGGTATCGACAAGGACAGGGGCACCAGGATCATCGAGGCCAACCGGAAGCGGCTCAACGATTTTCAGGAAAAGCTCTATGCCCAGGACCGCTGGTCGGTGCTGCTGATCTTCCAGGGCATGGACGCCGCCGGCAAGGATACCGCGATCAAGAGCGTGTTCGAAGGCGTCAATCCGCAGGGCTGCGAGGTCACGTCGTTCAAGCAGCCGTCCTCGCTTGAGCTCGATCATGATTTCATGTGGCGCAGCAACATCGCGTTGCCGCAGCGCGGACGCATGGGCATCTTCAATCGCTCCTATTACGAGGAATGCCTGGTGACGCGGGTGCATCCGGAAATCCTCGCCAAGCAGAAGATCCCGCCGGTGCTGATGACCCGGAATGTCTGGCGCGAACGGTTCGAGGACATTTCCGCGTTCGAAAATTATCTCGCGCGCAACGGCACCGTGATCCTGAAATTCTTTCTCAACGTCTCGAAACAGGAGCAGCGCGAGCGCTTTCTCGGCCGACTCGAGGATCCGGCGAAGAACTGGAAGTTTTCGATGGCCGACGTCACCGAGCGCGCGTTCTGGGACAAGTACCAGGCGGCCTATCAGGAGATCGTCCGGCATACCTCGACGAACTTCTCGCCGTGGCATGTGGTGCCCGCCGACCACAAATGGTTCACCCGTGTGGTGATCGGCTCGACCATCGTCAG
>JAQGJF010000426.1 GCA_028290765.1 Tardiphaga sp. | reverse complement strand
ATTCAAATTCGCGATTACCGCCTCGGAGCACGATCGCGCGGCGATCAAGGTTCACGATATCGGCCTGCGCCTGCACAAGAATGCCGAAGGCGAGACCGGTTTCGAGGTGCTGGTCGGCGGCGGGCTCGGCCGCACCCCCTTCATCGGCAAGACCATCAAGAAGTTCGTGCCGGGCCGCGATCTGCTCAGCTATGTCGAGGCGATCCTGCGCGTCTACAATCAGTACGGACGGCGCGACAACATCTACAAGGCCCGGATCAAGATCCTGGTCCACGAACTCGGCATCGAAAAATTCGCCGAGGAGGTCGAGGCCGAATGGCTGCAGATGAAGGACAGCGCGTTGACGCTGGAGGATTCCGACGTCGAGGATATCCGCTCGCGCTTCAGCTATCCGGCCTACGCCAAACTGCCCGACATGCCGGAGGAGTTGAAGAAGGCCGCGCATGACCCGCATTTCGAGGCCTGGCGCAGGAACTCGGTCGCGCCGCACAAGGTGCCGGGCTACGCGATCGTGACGTTGTCGCTGAAGCCGATCGGCGGGCCGCCGGGCGACGCCACCGCCGACCAGATGGATGCGATCGCCGATCTCGCAGACAAATATTCGTTCGGCGAGATCCGGGTCGGCCATGAGCAGAACCTGGCACTGCCCCATGTCGCCAAGCGCGACCTGCCGGCGCTGTGGCGTGCGCTCGACAAGATCGGCGTGGCGACGCCGAACGTCAATCTGATCACCGACATCATCGCCTGTCCGGGGCTGGATTATTGTTCGCTGGCCAACGCGCGATCGATCCCGATCGCACAGGAAATCACCCGGCGCTTCGCCAATCACGACACCGCCAATTTGATCGGGCGGCTGCACATCAACATTTCAGGCTGCATCAATGCCTGCGGACATCACCATGTCGGGCACATCGGCATTCTCGGCGTCGAGAAGAACGGCGAGGAATTCTACCAGATCACCATCGGCGGTCGCGCCGATGAGAACGCCGTGGTCGGAACGCTGATCGGACCCGCGGTGCCCTATGCCGAGGTGGCCGACGTCATCGAGGACATCGTCGAGGCCTATCTCGCGCTGCGCGCCCGTCCCGACGAACTTTTCATGGACACCGTCAAGCGGCTTGGTGTCGAGCCTTTCAGGGAGCGTGTTTATGCCACTCGTTAAGGACGGCAAGATCTCCGGCGACGGCTTCGTGCATGTCGCGGACGATGCGGAAATTCCCGCCGAGGGCACCGTGCTGGTTTCCGCGGCGCGGTTTCTCGAACACGCGCAGGCGTTGTCGCAGCGCAACGGCCCGGTCGGCGTGATCTGGCCGAACAACCGCGACGTCGACGATCTCGTGCCCTATCTCGATCGGCTGGCGGTCGTGGCGCTGGTGTTCCCGACCTTCAGGGACGGCCGGGCCTACAGCCAGGCCCGGCTGCTGCGCGAACGTTACCGCTATCGCGGCGAGTTGCGCGCCACTGGCCAGGTATTGCGCGACCAGTTCGTGTTCATGCTGCGGGCCGGGTTCAGCGCCTTCGAGGTCAAGAAAGACAACGACGCCGAGGCGTTTGTCGGCACGGTGAAGCGTTACTCGGTGTTCTACCAGCCGACCGGCGACGGCCGCATCACCGCGCTGCACCGGCGGATGCAGCTGCGCCATTCGGAGAGTGCGAGCCTGTGAGCAACCTCGCCCACCAGTTGTCGTCGGAAGGGCCTGCGGAGCTGCCTCGCGCGGAGGATTTCGATCGCGCGCTGCGCGACGCGTCGCCGTCGGAAATCATCACGACGGCGCTCAAGACAGTCGGCCGTGACCGGCTGGCGCTGGTGTCGTCGTTCGGCACCGAGTCGGCGGCCTTGCTGAAGGTGATGGCCGATGTGGACGCTGCCATACCGGTGATCTTTCTCGACACCGGCTGGCTGTTCGAGGAAACGCTGGCCTATCGCGATACGCTGATCGCGACATTGGGGTTGCGTGACGTTCGTTCGATCAAGCCTGCCGAAGACGCCCTCAAGCGCGAGGATCCCGAACGCGAATTGTGGTTCTCCGATCCGGATGCCTGCTGCCGGATACGAAAGGTCGAGCCGCTGGCGCGCGCGCTGGCGCCGTTCGGAGGGTGGATCAACGGCCGCAAGCGTTTTCAGGGCGGCGCACGGGCGGCCATTCCGGTCGTCGAAGCCGATGGTGTCAGGTTGAAATTCAATCCCTTCGCCAATGTGTCGCGGCAGGATATCGAAGCGATCTATGCGCAGGCCAAGCTGCCGCCGCATCCGCTCGCGGCTTCGGGCTTTCTGTCGGTCGGGTGCATGCCGTGCACCAGTCGGACATCGCCTGATGAAGATTTGAGAGCAGGCCGCTGGCGCGGCAGACCCAAGACGGAATGCGGCATCCATACGATGCAGACTTCTTAGCAAATTGATCCTGCGATGCCGCGAACATTGAAACGCGGTTCCGTTGACTTGGCGGCGCATCTTCAAGAGTTTCTTCGGCGCGTTGCAGACGACAATGACGTTGTCGCGGCAAATGGAGATTGAGATGATTCGTCGCATTGTTTTCGTCGTCGCGGGATTGATCTGGGCGAGCTCGGCGCTGGCCGCGGATGTTTCGCTGCTCAACGTGTCGTACGATCCGACCCGCGAGCTCTATGTGGAATTCAACAAGGCCTTTGCCGCGGCCTACCAGAAGGAAGCGGGCAAGACCGTCGAGATCAAGCAGTCGCATAACGGCTCCGGCGCCTCCGCCCGCAGCGTGATCGACGGGCTGCAGGCCGACGTCGTCACGCTGGCGCTCGCCTATGACATCGACGCCATCGCCAGCAAGGGTTTGCTGGCCAAGGACTGGCAGGGCCGCCTGCCGCAAAATGCCTCACCCTATACGTCGACCATTGTATTCCTCGTCCGCAGCGGAAACCCCAAGGGTATCAAGGACTGGGACGACCTGACCCGAAGCGGCGTCAGCGTCATCACGCCGAATCCCAAGACCTCGGGCGGTGCGCGCTGGAACTATCTCGCGGCGTGGGGTTATGCTTTGAAGAAGTTCGGATCGCAGGAGAAGGCGCGCGATTTCGTCGGCAATATCTTCAAGAACGTGCCGGTTCTGGATACTGGCGCGCGCGGGTCGACGGTGACATTTGTCGAGCGTGGTGTCGGCGACGTATTGCTGGCCTGGGAAAACGAGGCGTTCCTGGCGATCAAGGAGTTCGGCAAGGACAAGTTCGAGATCGTCGCCCCTTCGGTTTCGATTCTCGCTGAACCGCCGGTCGCCGTGGTCGACAAGGTTGCCGATAAAAAGGGCACCCGCGATGTCGCCGAGGCCTATTTGAAGTATTGGTACACCAAGGAAGGCCAAGAAATTGCCGCACGTAATTTCTACCGTCCGCGCGACTCGGAGATCGCCAAAAAATACGAATCGTCGTTCGCCAAGGTCGACCTGTTCACGATCGACGCCGTCTTCGGCGGCTGGACCAAGGCTCAGACCGAACACTTCGCCGACGGCGGCGTGTTCGATACGATTTACAAGAACTGATCTGAAAATCGGGCGAGGGCTGTCGTGAGCGGGGCATCAAGGCGGAGCGCGTTGCCGGGGTTTGGCCTCACCATGGGCCTGACGCTGACCTGGCTGTCGTTGCTGATCCTGATCCCGCTCGCCGGCCTGTTCGTCAAGACCGCGGAACTCAGCCTCGCCCAGTTCATCGGCACCATCACCAGCCCGCGGACGCTGCATGCGCTGAAACTGTCGTTCGGTCTGGCTTTCGCCGCCGCGTTGGTCAATCTGGTTGCCGGCCTCGTGATCGTATGGGCGCTGGTGCGCTACCGGTTTCCCGGCCGCCGTATTTTCGATGCCATCGTCGACATTCCCTTTGCGCTGCCGACCGCAGTCGCCGGCGTGGCGCTGACCGCTTTGTTCGCCCAGAAGGGCTGGCTCGGCGCGCCGCTCGCGGCGATCGGCATCAAGGTGGCTTTCACGCCGCTCGGGATTTTCGTCGCGATGATCTTCATCGGCATTCCCTTCGTGGTGCGAACGGTGCAGCCGGTGCTGCTCGACCTCGATGTCGAGATCGAGGAGGCGGCGGCTAGCCTCGGCGCTAACCGCTGGCAAACCGTCACCAGGGTGATCCTGCCCAGCCTGACCCCCGCGATCCTGACCGGCTTTGCGCTGGCGTTCGCCCGCGCCGTCGGCGAATACGGTTCGGTGATCTTCCTCGCCGGAAATCATCCCAACGTCTCGGAGATCGCGCCGCACCAGATCGTCATCCGGCTGTCGGAAAATCGCTATGCCGATGCCACCGCCATCGCGATCGTCATGCTTGTCACCGCGTTCCTGATCATCTTTGCCCTCAACCGCATCCAGCGGTGGGCGCAGACACGTGCCTTGGCAATAAGCTGACATGACCATGACCGTGGCCACTACGACTGAAGAAATTCCGGCGCCGGCCCGCCCGGTTCGCCTGGCCGCGCGCGACCCGCGCGCCGAGCCGCGGCTGGTGCGCGGCCTGATCATCGCCTCCGCGGTGGCGTTTCTGTCGCTGTTCGTAGTGCTGCCGCTGGTCCTGGTGTTTGCGTCGGCCCTGTCCAAGGGAGTCGGCTTCTACCTGGCTGCGCTGAACGACCCGGAAGCGTGGGCGGCGATCCGGCTGACGCTGATCACGGCGTTCATCTCGGTCGGCCTCAACCTTGTGTTCGGGGTCGCCGCGGCCTGGGCGATCGCCAAATTCGAATTCAAGGGCAAGACCGTCCTGGTGACCCTGATCGACCTGCCGTTTTCGGTCAGTCCGGTGATATCCGGCCTGGTGTTCGTGCTGCTGTTCGGTGCACAGGGGTATTTCGGGCCGTGGCTGATCGCCCACGATATTCACATCCTGTTCGCGATGCCGGCCATCGTGCTGGCGACCACCTTCGTGACATTCCCGTTCGTCGCGCGCGAATTGATTCCGCTG
>JAQGJF010000587.1 GCA_028290765.1 Tardiphaga sp. | reverse complement strand
TTCCTAGGCCCCACCGGTGTCGGCAAAACCGAACTGACCAAGGCGCTGGCAGAGTATCTGTTCGACGACGAGACCGCGATGGTTCGCCTCGACATGTCGGAATACATGGAGAAGCACTCGGTCTCGCGGCTGATCGGCGCGCCCCCGGGCTATGTCGGTTACGACGAGGGCGGCGCGCTGACCGAAGCGGTGCGGCGCCGGCCCTACCAGGTGGTGCTGTTCGACGAGATCGAGAAGGCGCATCCGGATGTCTTCAACGTGCTGCTGCAGGTGCTCGATGACGGCCGCCTGACCGACGGCCAGGGCCGCACGGTGGATTTCCGCAACACGCTGATCATCATGACGTCGAATCTCGGCTCCGAATTCCTGGTCAACCAGTCGGAAGGCGAGGATACGGCGGCGGTGCGCGAACCGGTGATGAACATGGTGCGGGCGCACTTCCGTCCCGAGTTCCTCAACCGGGTCGACGAGATCATCCTGTTCCATCGCCTGCAGAAGAGCGAAATGGGCCGGATCGTCGAGATCCAGTTCGGCCGGCTGCAAAGGCTGCTCGAGGATCGCAAGATCGTGCTCACGCTCGACGCGTCGGCGCGCGACTGGCTGGCCGAGAAAGGCTGGGATCCGGCCTATGGCGCTCGCCCGCTTAAGCGGGTGATCCAGCGCTATGTGCAGGATCCGCTGGCCGAGATGATCCTCGGCGGCGACGTCCGCGACGGCGACCGCGTCGCCATCTCGGTGGAAGGCAATGTGCTGACCTTCAACGGCAAGGCGCCCAAGACCGCCGAGATTGCGCAGTTCGAAGCGCCGATTCCCAAGCGAAAGCTGAACTGAGGCGATGAACGAGCAGCCCTCTCCGTGGTGCGGAGAGGGCTGTGCCGCCTGGTACAATCCGGAAAAAATGGCCCGCTACCCTGAAGCGTGACTCAGTCGCGCCCGTACTTTTACGTGTGGCAGCCCTGTCACACCCCAAACGAGTGTTGTGCGAAAGAGACACGCATTACGCTTTATCGTCCAGGCTGTTAGATTCCCCTTGAACAACCTGTCACATCGTCGCCACAATCCTTAACGGGGAGTTAAGGGGGCGTGCGATGCGTGGCGTTAGTGGGTTGCGTCGGGGAAGCGTAGAAGTTGTCGCCTTTGTGCTGGCCGGGCTACTTTTGTCCGGTTGCGAAACCTTCCAGGGAAGACCGAAGCGCATCTATACGGTCGCGGAAGAAGTGGCGAACGCCCGCGAGTCACTGCCGGCCATCGCAACAAACTATGATCTGGCAAGTACCGACAACGATCGGATCCGTTATCGAAATGATTATATCGCCCGTCGGATGTACATCATCGACGCGGAATTTACCGAATTCGAGTCGGCATTGACAAAAGAACGTGGAGAGTTTGGGTTCACAACCGCACTTGTCACACAAGGGCTAACTACCGCTGGAGCAGTGTTCACGCCAGCGAATACAGTCCGAACCCTGAGTGCGCTCGCCGGTGGCGTGAATGCGAGCCGAGGTTTTTACGACTCCGAATTGCTGGTCAATAAGACCATTCAAATCGTCCAGGCCCAGATGGAAGCAAAACGCGACGACGTCGCTGCGCGCATCTTTGGGAAAGTCGACTATCTACCTCGTACTTATCCCCTCTCCGCGGCATTGCACGATCTGGAAGATTACTATCGCGCCGGTACGCTCACGGCGGGTCTGATCAAGGCCACGGCCGAAGCTGGCGAAGCTGCGAAGGATGCTTCCGATAAAAAAGAAGCCGTCATGATGCTGCAGGGCGGCAGGTTTGACTCCAAGGATACAAGTATGACCCTGGCGATGAATTACCTCGCACCGGCGAATCCAAAGAACGCCGCCCGAGTAGATCTTCTGGGTAGATGTCTCTCGAAGCTCGGCTTTCGATCTCCTCCCGTCAGTTACGCGATTAATCCTAGCAGCCGGGGCGTAAGGTTGATCATGAGAGATTGCGCAACGAGAGCCGGAGATCCCATGTAACCGCTGAAAGGAGAGTTTTAATGTCTCTTACCGTTGTGCCGGTGGAATTTGCGGATGAGGATGCCGCGACGAACAAAGATGCACTCAAAACGCAGGTACAATTTTTCATAGGTCAGGCGGTCGCCGTGAAGATCGAAATTACCAAGGCAGGCACGGGTTATTCCGCGCGCTTTACGGCTAGAGATTTACCGCCACCCGCCGGGGCCGCGGTGTCCTGATTGGGGCTCCCGCATTTCGATGTGAGCCCGCGGGTATATGCGCGTTCCGCATGCAACCCTTGAAGCTATGGAGATAACAGTGCCGACAACCACCGAAAATCTTTCAGCAGACGATGCCCAGACAGCAGCTTTTGCTGAATTGGATAAGGAGGCCACGACCGGGGTCATTTTGGAGAAGCAAGATGACGGAACTTGGAAGGTAACTACCCAGCCGTAACAGTCAGTCACAGTCCGGTTGCGTCTGAACGATGTTTTGCCCTTTACCGAACGACGTTTGCATGAACGCTGAACGAGGCCGGCCGTGGATTTTCATCGAAGGCCTCAGCGATTGATGACCTGCCGCACCGCTCCGCCGGGAACCGTGCCGACAGCATCCGACACCCGCGCGCCGGCGCCGCCGCGGTTGGCCATCATCGCGTCGAGGCGGTCGCGTTCTTTATCGAACGAGGTCATCAGCGGGCCCTCCAGCGAGCGGCCGCGCGGCAGCTTGACGCGCAGCGGATCGACGAAGCGGCCGTTGACCAGGATTTCATAGTGGACGTGGGCTCCGGTGGAGGCGCCGGTCGATCCGACGAAACCGATCACCTGGCCCTGGCGGACCCGTTTGCCGGGTTCCAGGCCCTTGGCGAAGGCCGACATGTGACCATAGGCGGTCTCGTAGCCGTTATTGTGCTTCAGTTTGACGAATTTGCCGTAGCCGCCTTCCCAGCCGGCGATTTCGACTACGCCGTTGCCGGAGGCAAAAATCGGGGTGCCGTAGGGCGTCGCCCAATCGACGCCGGTGTGCATCTTGACGTAGCCGAGGATAGGGTGGCGGCGTCCGCCGAAGCCCGACCGCATGATCGCGTTGTTGACCGGTTTGCGTACCAGGAACTTCTTCGCGCTTTTGCCGGTCTCGTCATAGTAGTCGACGATCGAGTCGTCGGGGGTCTGGAAGCGATAATATTTCTTGGTCTCGCCGCCGACCGTGAGCGAGGCGAACAGCACCTCGGTCTTTTCGGTGATGGTGGCGCCTTCGTCTTCTCCGGCGAAGAACACGTCGAAGGAGTCGCCGGGCTGGACCTTGCGCTGGAAATCGACGTCGTAGGAGTAGATCCGGACCATGTCCTCGATGACCGAGGCCGGAACCTTGTTGCGCATCGCGGTCTCGTAGATGCTCTGATAGAGCCGCACCCCGGTCCCATCGTCATCGTCGTCGTCGCTGTTGTCGGCGGTCTCGGTGACGGTGTTCATGCTCTGCACGTCGACGGCGACGTATTTTCCGATATCGGACAGCGCGGCCACGGCTTCGACGGTGGATTCGTTGGCGACGATCACGCGATAGGGCTGCAGCCGCTGCCCGGGGGCGGACGGCGCCATCAGGATGCGCAGTTTCTGGCCTTCCTTCAGTCCGCCGTCGCGGCCGCGCGCGCCGAGCGTGGCCGCGATGGCCTTGGCTTCGTCGGGCGTCGCGCCCTGATCGCGCAGGATGGTGGTGACGCTGTCGCCCTTCTTGACGACGTGGATGCGCTCATTGTTGGGATTGCCGCCGGTGGCCTGGTCCTTGGTTTTCGGCAGCAGGGTCACGTTTTCCGGGACCACCCGGGTTTCAAAGCCGGCATAGGGATCGGGGACGCCACCCTCGGCCGCGTAAGCCATTTTCAGGTCGGGCTGCACGCCGCCGATGTCGGCCGACGCGCTGGCGACGGTATAGCGCACGCTGCCGCTGTTGCCGCGCCAGTTCGAGGCGTCGCGGACCCGCAGCAGGATTTCGTCGATCGCCACACTGGCGGCGATCTTGGCTTTCGGCAGGATCGGCGCCAGGTCGCGGGTGACGAAGGAGACTTCGGCATCGGGCTCGGCGGCGTCGGCATTGGCCTGTGCGTCGTCGGTGGCGGCCGGGGCGGCGGTGCCGACATCGGTCAGCATGCGCTGGGCGTTGAACGGCGGGATCTTGGCGCTGAGCTCGCTGGTGGTCATCGACAGGTTGCCGGCGATCCGAATGAACGGCCGCACCCGCATCACGTCGCGGTTGCCGACGCGGGTCACGGTCGAAACCCGAACCACCTGGCGCGCCGCGGTGGAGTCGCTCGGCGGCGGCAGGCGGTCGCTTTTGTGCAGGCTGGCGTTCTTGTCGTTGGCGCTGAAGGCGCCGCGCAGCGCGCCCTCGACGCGCTCCGGGACCCTGGCGAAAGTCATTTCGCCATCCAGCGACGCAAAAACGGCGCCGCCGATGAGGGCCGCGCCGCACAGACCCGTCAGGATTGTTCCGCTAAACCACTGGACCGAGACCCGGCGGCGATCGATCACCGCGGCTTCGGAGCCATCGACGGACAGTGGCGGCTCGTGACCGAGATCGATGATCCCGGTCTCGCGTCCATAACCACCCCCGCGTGACGTCCTGTGGTTCAAACCACGGTCCCCCCAAATTCCATCGACATCTGACAAGATTTCCGCAGCATGAATCCGGCTTTCCTTTTGCAGGCGAGATCCGGAAGGTTCATCTGTCTCATAGACGTCCAGGAATCATGGGCCAAAATGCGGCCCGTGATCGCGAACGTCAATGGTGTGTAAATCTTTCGATGCGTCTCGGTTACGGGGAGCGGGCGGTACATTCATGGAAGTCGCCGATCCCCGAAATACTCAAAACCGGATGACTGTACTGGGCATCCGGCGATTCATCGCTTATCTATTAGCCAGAACGTCGCAGGATTGTGGCTCTTGTACGGCGCAAGGCCGCCAAAACGCTGGCCTTTCAGGCCCCGAATGATTCTTGCGAACGATGCGACGATTTGTTGACATCACGTGTTGACAACGATCCGGGGGCGGGCCTATAACCCGGCCACTGAGCGCGGCGCCGCCGAGACCTTCCGGGTCTGGCTGGTTCCCGCGCCTGTGAAGCTCCTCACTAAGATGAGTGAATTAACAGCCGGTGGTTATCGGTTGTTATTTGTCGTCGAGTGGGATCTTCGAAGACCTTCCTTTAAAGTAGGAAGTGGGGTCTCGGACCCCGGGCTGTTTGACAAGTGAAGATGAAGAAAGAGAAACGTGGACGGCGGAGTCCTTGCGAGTCTCGATCACAAGAAAACTTCGGTTTTCGATGGATTGAGGCTGGACGAAAGACTTCGGCGGTACACGTTTACATAGGTTACACCATGATCTTCTTCGGAAGATCGGATCGTCCTCGATGTGAATCGATGGCGGTAAATATGGTGGGACCTCGTCAAACGTTGTGATCAGCCGGTTCAAAGTTCAAGTCCAACTTGAGAGTTTGATCCTGGCTCAGAGCGAACGCTGGCGGCAGGCTTAACACATGCAAGTCGAGCGGGCGTAGCAATACGTCAGCGGCAGACGGGTGAGTAACGCGTGGGAACATAC
>JAQGJF010000583.1 GCA_028290765.1 Tardiphaga sp. | reverse complement strand
CTGGATGATGACCGGCGCATCGACCGCCGCCGCGGCCTCCATGATCGCCAGCCCCTGCTCCAGGTTGTTGATATTGAACGCCGGCACGCCGTAACCGTGCTCGGCGGCATGATCCAGCAATTGCCTGAGGGTAATCCGTGCCATCGATGCCTCCGTTAGGTTGCCGCTATTTTCGACCGCGCAATGCACCGCATCGCCGCCGTCGCCACGGCTTCCGCCGTGATGCCGAATTCGCGATACAGCGTTTCCGCCGGCGCCGAGGCGCCAAAGCCGGTCATGCCGATGAACTCGCCGCTGTCGCCGAGCCAACGCGCCCAGTCGCCTTCGATGGCAGCTTCGATTCCGACGCGCGGGACCTCGCCCAGAACTTCCGCCCGGTATTCGTTCGATTGGCCGCGGAACAGATCGAAGCATGGCGCCGAGACCACCGCGGCATGGACGCCGTCGCCGGCCAGCAATCTTGCGGCAGCGAGCGCGATCGCGACTTCGGAGCCGGTCGCGATCAACGTCACGTCGCGTCCTTCTTCCGGCTCGATCACCACATAGGCGCCCAGCGCGACCCGATTGGTGTCGCCGGTAACATCACGAAACGTCGGCAGCGCCTGCCGCGACAGGCACAGCACCGAGGGATTAGCCTGCGCCTGCAGCGCGCAATCCCAGGCCTCGGCGGTTTCGATGGCGTCGCCGGGGCGGAATACCAGGAGGTTGGGTATCGCCCGCAGCGACGCCAGATGTTCGACCGGCTGGTGGGTGGGGCCGTCCTCGCCCAGACCGATCGAATCATGAGTCATCACATGAATCACCCGCACACCCATCAGCGCCGCCAGCCTGATCGCGGGGCGGCTGTAATCGGCAAAGGTGAGAAACGTGCCGCCATAGGGAATGAAGCCGCCATGCAGCGCGATGCCGTTCATCGCTGCGGCCATGGCATGTTCGCGAACGCCGTAATGGATGTAGCCGCCCTCGAGGCAATCGTGTCGAACCGGCTTCGCCGTTTTCGCGCGGGTGAGGTTTGAATGGGTGAGATCGGCGGACCCGCCCAGCAGGTTCGGCAGCGCTTGTGCGATCACATCGATCACCAGTTGCGACGCCTGCCTTGTGGCGATGCTGGGCCGCTCGGTGCCGAAACGCTCCCGAAGTTGCGCCATCGCGGCAGCATATTCGCAAGGCAGCTTCCGGTTCAGCGCATCATGAAAAGCCGAACGCCCGCCAGACTGAAGCCGCCGGCTCCGCTCGATCCAGGCGCGGCGGGAGCCACGGCCCTGCGCGCCGATGACGCGCCATGAATCCAGCACGGCTGGCGGAACCTGGAACGGCGGATGCGGCCAATCGAGCGCGTCACGGGTTTTGGCGATCTCATCGCTGCCGAGCGGCGCGCCATGGGCTTTTTCGGTGCCCTGCCGGTTCGGCGCGCCAAAGCCAATTATCGTGCGGCAGGCGATCAGCGAAGGGCGGTCGCTATGTCGCGCTCGTTCGATCGCCTCCGCGACTGCCGTGGGATCATGGCCGTCGATCCGGCAGGCCGACCATCCGGACGCCTTGAAGCGCGCCAGCTGATCGTCGGAGCAGGACAGCGAGGTCGATCCATCGATCGAAATCTCGTTGTCGTCGAACAGCACGATCAGCCGGCTGAGCCGCAGATGTCCCGCCAGCGAAATCGCCTCATGGCTGAGGCCTTCCATCAGGCAGCCGTCGCCCGCGATCACGTAGGTATAATGATCGACCAACTGATCGCCGAAGCGCGCATTCATCAACCGCTCCGCCAGCGCCATGCCGACCGCGGTCGCAATCCCCTGGCCGAGCGGCCCGGTGGTGGTCTCGACGCCCGGCGTATGTCCATATTCCGGATGGCCCGGGGTCTTCGACCCCCACTGCCGGAACGCCTTGAGCTCATCGATCGTTACGCCCTCGTAGCCGGTCAGATACAACAGCGCATACAGCAGCATCGAGCCGTGACCGGCCGACAACACGAAGCGGTCGCGATCCGGCCACGACGGATCGGCGGAATCGAATTTTAGGAAGCGCGAGAACAACACCGTCGCCACATCGGCCATGCCCATCGGCATGCCGGGGTGTCCCGACTTGGCTTTCTCGACGGCATCAATCGCCAGGAAGCGGATGGCATTGGCCATCTCCGCATGGGCGACATCGGGGCGAACAGCGACAGACGATAGAGATTGAGCGGTCATACCATGCGCCTCTTGCGTTCCATCAGTTGCAGGATCAGCGGGGTGAGGATCAGCTGCATCGCGAGGTCGAGCTTCGACCCGTGGATCACGATCGAATTCGCCCGCGACATGAAGCTGTTCGGAATCATCGACAGCAGATACGGAAAGTCGATGCCGCGCGGATTTTTGAGCCGGATCACCACCATCGATTCGTCCGGCGTCGGGATCCAGCGCGCGATGAACGGATTGGAGGTGTCCACCGTCGGCACCCGCTGGAAGTTGATGTCGGTTTCCGAGAATTGCGGGCAGATGTAATTGATGTAGTCCGGCATCCGCCGCAGGATGGTGTCGGTCACCGCCTCGGTGGAATAGCCGCGATCGCTGCGGTCGCGGTGCAGCTTCTGGATCCATTCGAGGTTGATGACCGGCACGACCCCGATTTTCAGATCGGCATGCTGCGCGACATTGACTTTCTCGGTCACCACGGCACCGTGGAGACCCTCATAAAACAGCAGATCGGAATTTTCCGGCAGCGGCCCCCAGGCGGTGAAGGTGCCGGGCTCCGCGCCGTATAGGCTCGCCTCTTCATCGTCGTGGACGTAATGGCGCGTGGTGCCGGTGCCGGATTCGCCGTAGTCGCGAAACACGCGTTCGAGCTCCTCGAACAAGTTGGTTTCCGGACTGAAATGGCTGAAGTTCCGGTTGCCGCGCTCGCCTTCCTCCGCGATCATGGCGCGCATCTCGGCGCGGTTGTAGCGATGGAACGCATCGCCTTCGATATAGGCCGCGATGACCTTTTCGCGTCGGAAGATATTTTCAAAAGTTTTCTTGACCGACGTGGTTCCGGCGCCGGATGAACCCGTGATCGATATGATGGGATGGCTGCGAGACATCTGGCTTTCCCGATCTCAGAGAAACAGGCCGCGCCGCGCAAACAGCGGTGCGTCACTATTGTCGAACATCGGTTCGATACCTTCATGGATGGCGGTCACGTCGCGGACCCCGCGCGCCGACCCCATGATCAGCGGCACGCGCTGGTGCGGCGTCCGGGCCGAAAGTTCGAGGATTCGCCGACGTCCCGTTGTTGCCGCGCCGCCCGCCCACTCCATCACCAGCGCCATCGGGTGCGCCTCGTACAGCAGCCGCAAGCGCCCTTCGCGATATCCAGGGCGAGCATCCGCGGGATAGAGAAACACGCCGCCACGCACCAGGATACGAAGCGCTTCGGCCACCAATGAGCCGATCCAGCGCATATTGAAATCGGCGCCGCCTTCCCCATTGGTCCCGGACAGGCATTCGTCGATGTAGCTGCGGACCGGCCCGTGCCAGTGCCGGCGATTCGAGGCGTTGATGGCAAATTCGGGCGTGTCGAGCGCAATCCGGGCAGCCCGTTCGATCAAGACGAATTCCCTCAGACGCCGGTCGAGAATGAAGATGTCGACGCATCCGTCGAGAGCGAGCACCAGCGTTGTCTGCGGGCCGTAAACCACGAAACCCGCGGCGCACTGCGCCGTGCCGGGCTCGAAGAAGGTCGAAAGCACGTCGTTGGCCACGCGCCGGATCGAGAAGATAGTGCCAACCGAGATGTTGTTGGCCAGATTGGCTGATCCGTCGAGCGGGTCGATCGCGACGCATAGCGGAGCTTTGGCGTCGAGCATCTCCGGCAGCGCCAGCTCCTCGGACAGGATGGCGGCGACCGGGCATGCGCGTAGCGCCCGACGCATCATCTCGTCGGCGGCAAGATCGATATCCTTCTGCCGATCGCCATCGGGATTGACGCCGCCATTCGCTCCGGTGATGCCGACCAGCGGCCCGTCGGCAATCACGGCAGCCAGATCAATCGCCGCAGCCGCGATCGCGGCGATCACCTCGGCAACCGCCGACCCGGAGGTCTGCGCCGCCGATCGATCGAGATGCGAACGCAAGGTCGCGCGCTCGTCCATGGCCATCTCCCTGACGCGCCCTCTGCGGGGCCACTTCCACCGCGGCTGACCGGTCGGCCATCCGCGTCCTCACCACAGCCCAGTTTGCTAAATTAGTGAAATTTTCTTATCTTTGGATTGACCAAAGTTTTTCTTATAAAGGTGGTTTCCATGGCAAGCCGGTTTGTGCGGGAATTGACCATCCGTCAGTTGCGTGCGCTGTCGACCGTCGAGAAGACCCGGTCGGTGACCGCGGCCGCCAAGCAGCTGCATCTGACGCAGCCGGCCGTCACGCTTCAGTTGCGCAATCTGCAGGAATTGGCAGGGCTGCCGTTGATCCAGCGCACCGGCGACGGAATGCTGCTGACCGATGCCGGCCGCGAAGTGCTGGCGCTCGGCGAGCGGATCGAAGCCGCGATCGCCTCCTGCGAGACATCGCTGGAGATGATGGCCGGCAAGACCGCCGGACGCATCTCGATCGGTGCCGTCAGCACCGCGAAATATTTCGTGCCGTTCGCGATTTCCGGATTTTCCAGACTGCATCCGAAACTCGACATCACGCTGACAATCGGCAACCGGCAGGAGATCAGCGCGGCGCTGCGCGGCTACGATCTCGATTTCGCCATCATGGGCCGGCCGCCGGTCGATATCGACATGAACGTCCATCTGATCGGCGACCATCCCCACGTCATCATCGCGCCGACCGCGCATCGGCTGGCGCGAAAATCCCGCATAAAGCTCGCCGACCTGGCCGGCGAGACGTTCCTGATGCGCGAACCGGGATCGGGAACGCGTGGCCTGATGGAGCAGTTGTTCGAACAGGCCGGCGTTCAGCCGAACATCGGCATGGCGATGAGCAGCAATGAGACCATCAAGCAGGCGGTCATCGCCGGCCTCGGGATCGCGTTCATTTCCGCCCATACCGTCGCCACCGAACTCGACGAGCGACGGCTGGTGACGCTCGACGTCGCCGGTCTGCCGGTGGTCCGGCAATGGTTCGTGCTGTCGCGCAAGGACAAGGTGCTGCTGCCGCCCGCACAGGCGATGCTGGACTTCCTCAGCGCCCGCGGCGCCGAATTCCTGCCGCGAACCCACGGCCGGGTTCGCCTCACCCGGCCATCGCCGCGCGCCAGGCGAAAGTGATATTCTGCCCCTCCCGAACGTCACGCTGGCATGTTATATAAGGGCCATGAACACCTCCGACGCCCTCGAAACCCTCCGACGGTCCGAAAGCGCCTTGCGTTCTCGCGGGGTGCGGCGCGCTGCCTTGTTCGGCTCCGTGGCGCGGGGTGAAAACCGGCCCGACAGCGATATTGACATCATGGTCGAGATCGATCCCGAGGCGCATATCACGGTTTTCGACTACGTCGATATCAAGGAATATATCGCCGGCCTGTTCGACGGGCCCGTCGATGTCGTAAGCCGCGACAGTCTCAAGCCTTATGTGCGGCCTACCGCGACGGCTGACGCCATCTATGCCTTCTAAGGCCGCCGACATAGCGCTCCGCGACATCCTGCACCACATCGACCTCGCAACCGGGTTCGCGGCGGGGTTCGAACTCGAGGCTTTCAAACATGATTTGAAGACGATCTATGCCGTGACGCGCGCTGCCTCGAGATTATCTCCGAAGCGTCGCGACGCTTGCCGGATAACGTGAAAGCGCGACATCCCGAAATTGCGTGGAAACAAATGGCCAGTGCGGGCAACGTGTACCGACACGACTACGAGGATGTCGCCGCTGGCTTTATATGGGAAACGGTGCAGCGCGCGTTGCCGCCATTGAAGGCCGTTATCGAACACGAGATCGCTCGCGCCGACCGCAACAGGCCGACTTGACGACTGTCGCGATCGGATGTGGTGACGTCCCGATGCGCAGCCGTCCGGCGCGGGCAGATGCCGGCGACGCCGTCCCACCATGGCCAAGACCGCATCGGCAGTGTATCAGGACCGGCAATGACACTGGCAACCCATCACGGAACCAACGCTTGACGCAGACCCCGATCGTAAAACCCTTTGTTGAAGTGCTTTCGGGCCGCCGCCAGGCGGTGCCCCCGCTGTGGATGATGCGTCAGGCCGGACGTTATCTGCCGGAATATCGTGAATTGCGCGCCAAAGCCGGTGGCTTTCTCGATTTGTGCTTCACGCCGGAATTCGCCGCCGAGGTGACGCTGCAGCCGATCCGCCGTTTCGGCTTCGACGCCGCGATCATCTTCTCGGATATTTTGGTGATCCCCTATGCGCTGGGCCGCTCGGTTCGGTTCGAGGTTGGCGAAGGCCCGCGGCTCGATCCGCTGGATACGCCGGAGAAGGTCGGGACGCTGTCGGCCAAGGCCGACTTCACCAAACTCGAACCGGTGTACGAAGCGCTGCGCCGGGTGCGTCGTGAACTCGATCCGAAGATCGCGTTGATCGGATTTTGCGGCGCGCCATGGACGGTGGCGACGTATATGGTGGCCGGGCAAGGCACGCCGGACCAGGCGCCGGCGCGAATGATGGCCTATAAACATCCTGACGCGTTCGCCAAAATCATCGACATACTGGTGCAGAATTCGATCCATTATCTGCTGGGACAACTCCAAGCCGGCGCCGACGTGCTGCAGATTTTCGACACCTGGGCCGGCGTGCTGCCGCCGCGCGAATTCCAGCGCTGGTCGGTCGAGCCGACGCGGCGCATCGTCGAGGGCGTCCGCGCCAAGGTTCCGGGTGCAAAAATCATCGGCTTTCCGAGAGGCGCCGGCGCATTGTTGCCGGACTATGTGGAGGCGACAGGCGTCGATGCCGTCAGCATCGACTGGGCCGCGGAACCGTCCCTGATCCGCGAGCGCGTGCAGACCCGCGTCGCGGTTCAAGGCAACCTCGATCCGCTGGCGCTGATCGCCGGCGGCGAGGCGCTGGACCGTTCGGTCGACGACGTGCTGTCGAACTATGCGGCAGGCCGGTTGATCTTCAACCTCGGCCACGGCATCCAGCCCGAAACCCCGATCGCGCATGTCGAACGGATGGTGAAGCGGGTGCGGGCTTATCGCGGTTGAACCGACGCGTCGACGACGGTGCCGGGTCAAAGCAGCGGACGATCCGCAGTGGTCTGCGGATCGTCCTTTGCAGGGCTTGAAGACAGATCCCGGAGTGATCGACACCTCCGCCGGAATCGGCGGCTGGTCGGCGAACAACTCAGGATTACTCTTCATCGCCTTGAGAATCGGGCCGGGTTCGATGTGCTTGTTGACATCGAATGTCGACTTGATGACCCCGAGGCGCTCGAGCCGGTCCTGCGCACTCCACAGCGCGCGGTAATTGTTGGCAGATACTCGGCGGTCCAATTGCTGCACGTTGAACTGCATCGCCGCTTCGCGATTGCGTTGATGCCGATCCGAGAGGCTCGCCGTCTAACGCGACATGGGGCAACCGGAGCGGGGCAACATCGCCGTTGACATTCGCGATCGTTTGCAATTCTTCTGGCGCGCCGGCCGATGCGTCAGCCAGCCACGATAAAAACTTGCGTCCGCAAGACCAACAAGAGGAAACGCAACATGCAGCCATTCTGGCGCCGCTCCATCCTTGTCGCCTCCGGCATTGTTTTCTGCGCAGGCGTTTTCTTGTTGGGCGACGCCGCCATGGCGCAGCCATACCCGTCCCACCCCGTCAAAATCGTGGTGCCGTTTCCGGCTGGCGGCTCTAACGACATCATCGCCCGTATCCTGGCGCAGAAGCTGACGGAGCGGAACGGACAGACATTTTTAGTCGAGAACCGGGGCGGCGCCGGCGGCAATATCGGCGCCGAGGCGGTCGCGAGTTCGGATCCGGATGGCTACACGCTGCTGCTTACGGCGCCTCCGCCGCTCACCACCAATGTCGCGCTGTACAAGAAATTGCCGTTCGATCCGCCCAAGGCATTTGCGCCGGTCGCGCTGGTCGCCTCGGTACCGATCGTGCTGGTGGTGCACCCGTCGATCGGGGCCAGGACCGTCAAGGAACTGGTGGCGCTCGCCAGGGCGAACCCGGGCACGCTCAATTTCGGCTCGTCTGGCAACGGCTCCACCAATCATCTCGCCGGCGAATTGCTCAAAAGCATGACCGACATCAAAATCGTGCACGTCCCCTATAAGGGCGCCGCCCCGGCGATGAATGATCTCATTGCCGGGCATATCCCGATGATGTTCGACAACATGCCGGGGGTGCTGCCGCAGGTTCAGGGCAAGTTCATCAACGCGATCGCGGTCGCCGGCGCAAGCCGCGCGAGCGCCCTGCCCGACGTGCCGACGGTCGCGGAATCCGGTGTGCCCGGTTTCGAAGCCGTGTCGTGGTTCGGACTGGTGGCGCCGGCGAAAACACCGGCGCCGGTCCTTGCCAAGCTGGAGAGCGAGGTCGATACCATCCTGAGAATGCCGGACGTGCAGAAGCGCTTCACCGAACTTGGCGCCGAGCCCGGCACGATTTCGGGCAAGGCCTTTGAAAAATTCCTCGCCGACGAAACGGCGAAATGGTCGAAAATAATCCAGGCATCCGGCGCGACGATGGAGTAGTCACCATCGTTGTGACGGCCCGCATTCCTCCCTCTCCCTAAAACGGCAAAGCGACATCGTCATGGACCTGAATCTGACCGGCAAGGTTGCCGTCGTGACCGGTGGCAGCCTGGGCATCGGCCGCGCGATTGCCGCCGAGCTCGCAGCTGAGCATGCGGACGTATTGATCGTCGCGCGCCATGCCGAACGACTCGAAGCGGCGGCACAGGAGATTTCCCAGCAGAGCGGTCGTCGCGTGATCGCCTGCGCCGGTGACATGACGCAGCCCGACGATGTCGAGAAAGTCATGGCCGCGGCACGGCAGACTTTCGGCCGCATCGACATCCTTGTCAACAATGCCGGTGCCTCGCCGATGGGCCGCATTGCCGATACGCCCGATGCGATCTGGGAAAAATCGCTCAACCTGAAACTTCTCGGTTATGTACGTTGTGCCCGCGACGTGCTTCCCGGCATGTGCGAGCGCCGTTGGGGCCGGATTATCAACATCATCGGCCGCAGTGGACATCAGCCACGCGCGGCCTATATGGCCGGCGGTGCCGTCAATGCGGCGCTGCTGAATTTTACCCTGGCGCTGGCGGAAGAATGCGCGCCCGACAACGTGCTCGTCACCGGCGTCAATCCGGGACCGGTGCAGACCGAGCGCTGGGATAGTTTGATCGCGCAAGGCGCGGCCATTGCGGGAAAAGGGGCCGACACGGTGAATGCCGCGGCCATTGCGTCGGTGCCGCTCGGTCGCGTCGGGAGGCCGGAGGAAGTGTCCGGCCTGGTCGCGTTCCTCTGCTCCGAACGCGCCTCCTTCATCACCGGGACTTGTATCAATATCGACGGCGGCGGAACGAGGTGTATCTGATGGCAACCGAAATCTCCAAAATCCGGGTCAGCGACGATTGTGAACTCGCGGTTCGCCTGGACGACTATGTGCTGCCGTGGGACGTGAAAGCTCCGGTCGTCATGCTGCACGGTCTCGCCGAAAGCGGCGAAGCCTTCCGGCGCTGGGTGCCGTACTTCGCCACCCACCATCTCGTCGTGCGGCCGGATCTGCGCGGCTACGGCGATTCGACGCCGATGCAGCCCGATTACGCCTATCTGTTCGAGACGCTTGGTGCGGATATCATCCGGCTGCTCGATGCGCTGAAGCTCGAGCGTGTATTCCTGATCGGCGGCAAGATCGGCGGCACGCTCGCGATGCATCTCGCCGCCAGATATCCGGCACGGGTGATCGCACTCGCCGCAGTCGGCGCACCGGCGTCGCTGACGTCGTTTTCCGAACGCGCGCCGACCTGGCGCAAGCAAATCCGCGAGCACGGCGTCGCGCCATGGGTCCGCGAGACCACCGAAGGCCGGCTTGGCACCTCGCTGCCGCCGCCGGCCATCGACTGGTGGGTCCGGCTGATGTCGAAGACGGCCCCCTCGACGCTCGAAGCATTCCTGAAAATGGTGCCGACCGTCGATGTCACCGCCGAATTGCCGCACATCAAATGTCCCGCAATCGTCATCACGACAACCGGCTCGGGACTTGGCAGCGTCGATTCCGTCAAGGCGTGGCAACAAACCATCCCGGGCTCGAAACTCGAAGTGCTGCCCGGCGATTCCTATCATGTCGCCGCCACCGACGCCGACGCTTGCGCGCGATTGGTTCGGCAGTTCTTCGATCGCGTGGAAAAATAATCTCAGTTTTGCGCCGCCGCATCCGACCGCAGGGGCTTCCGGCATACCGTCGGGGTCAGCACCGCGTGACGTTATCTCCCGGATATCCCCACGCCACCCCGCTGGATCACAGCAGTTCCGGGTGGCAAGGGATTCGTGGAAGTATGATTTACCACCTCACTCGAGCAGATCCGGTTCGGCGGCCACGATCCAGTCCCACAGCGGCTGGAAGCTGAAATAGCCGCCTTTGTGCGTTCCAATCTGCGATGCCGTCAGCTTGGCGATGTCGTGCGGGATCGGTTTCGGCCGCCCTGCCGCCTCTGCAAGGAGCTGCGTGCGGGCGGCGTTGTCCATGGCGATGTACCACCAGGCCACGGCCTCGATGGTCGGCCCGACCGTCAGCAAACCATGGTTCTGCAGAATCGCGGCCTTTTTCGAACCCAGCGCCTGCGCAATTTTCGTCCCTTCCTCGGGATCCAGCACCACTCCCGAGAACGGATCGAACAGCACATGATCCTCGTAGAAAGCGCACGAATCCTGCGTCAGTGGATCGAGAAGCCGTCCGAGCGCCGACCAAGCCTTGCCATAGGTCGAATGGGTGTGGGCGGCAGCGATCACACCCGGCTGGGCTGCATGAATTGCCGAATGAATCACAAAGCCTGCCTGGTTGATCGGCTTGTCGCCGATCAGGATGTCGCCCTCATGATCGACGAGCTGCAGATCGGACACCCTAATCTGGCCGAAAAATTTAGAGAGCGGATTGATCCAGAACCGATCGGGAAATTCGGGATCGCGCACGGTGACATGGCCTGCCAACCCTTGATCGAAACCGTAGCGGGAAAACAAGCGGAATGTCGCGGCGAGACGCTGCTTGCGATGCAGCCGTTCCTCCTCGAACGAAGCCGCGGGCAGGCGTTCGACAAGTGAATATCGCTTCGGCTTTTCAATGACCTGGTTCATCTGCAGTTCCGTTCTCGTTGATCTTGCACGGGACGATGCACGACTTGGTTGCTCTCGTGCTTCAAGCCGCCCTTTCGAAGCTGACCGGCCGGGCGAGCGCGGCATCGCGAATATCGATCTGACGCGGCAGCAACCCGAACCGATAAAACAAATCGGCCGCCCGTTGCTGCTCCGCCAAAAATTGCTCATCAACCGCTTTCAGTCCCCACGGACGTTTGGCGATGTGGGCTTCCCATTCACCCGCGTTGAGAGGACCTCCGGCCACGCGCTCGAGAATTGTCGCCGCCTCAGCGGGATGAGCTGCAATCCAGCGGTCGGTTTCGTCGAGCGCTCTGGCCACAATTCCAATCACCTCTGGATTTCGTTCGGCAAAATCCCTCCCCGCGAAGAACACGGACGGATTGGAAACGAGATCACCGGTATTGGCGATTGCCCGGAATTTTCCCGTATCGTCGCGTAGTCCGCCGCCGGATACCCAGGCATCAATATCGCCAGCCAGCAGCGCCTGCCGGGATTCAGGCTCGGTCAGATCAAGTGGAATGATGTCGCTCCAGCTCAGCCCCGCGCGATCAAGCGCGGTCGCGAGCAGAGCCTGCAACCACGAGCCAACTCCGAGAGACACGGTCTTGCCGGCGAGATCGGCCACCGACGTCACCGGACTATCGCCGCGCACATATATCCCGCCGACAGGCCGCGCTTCCGATGTCGCGATATAAACCAGCGGAATTCCCTTGGCTTGCGCTGCAATCGGCGGCGTCAGTCCGGTCCCGCCGATCTGGATCAGGTTTGCGCCGATGTATTCGACCGTGCGCGCACCCGCGGCAATGCGGACCCATTCGACGCCGATGTCGTGAGCCGAGAGGCGTCTCTCGAGCAGTCCGTTTTGACTGAGCACAAGAAGAGATGGATTGTTGGCGTGAATGCCGACCCGAAGAACAAAAGACATCGTGACTCTCCTTAGACAGAAAGATCGTTTCAAACTTTTCGCTGTCGATTTTTTCCGATCGTTCTCAAACTAACGATGGGCTATGCAAAGTGCAGCGTGGTTTTCCAGGTCATACAGGAGTTCACGATGAGTGTAACGACGCAACCTTCGCGGCCAATCCATTTTGCAAAATCATTCTCTGTTTCGCAGCTCTGGTACACGCGCTGTCCTGTACCGACGGCATCCGGCATTGCACTTGATCTTGGCCTGCTTCACGACGAATTCGCGAAATCGGACATCCCACTCGAATCCATCCGTGACTCGGACGATCCTCGCGTCAACATTTCGCATTTCGATCATTCGCTTCCCGGGCTGTTTCGGGAAGGCGGCAACATCCCGGCGATCTGGGCGAGATCGGAAGGGCGCGACACCGTCGTCGTCGCGCTGACGTGGATCGACGAATTCCAGGCCATTCTTGTTCGCCCGGACTCCGGGATCAGGGCGCTATCGGACCTGAAGCATCGAACCATCGGGCTGCCGCGTCAGAACGGCCAGCGCGTCGATTTTGCACGCGCGATGGCGCTGCGCGGGATCGATTCCGCGCTCGCTTTGGGCGGGCTTTCGCTTGATGACGCCGAGCTGGTCGACGTGACCAACGAGCAGCGATCCTTTGCGACATCGTCCGGCGTGGCAAATGGCCGCTTCCATGAACTGGAAAGCAGCGCGCTGCTGCGAGGCGACGTCGATGCGATCTACGTGAAAGGGGCGCCGGGGCTCGGGACTACCCGGACCCACGGCCTCCGCATCCTCGTCAACCTCGCTGACCAGAGCGATCCGCGTCTTCGCGTCAACAACGGCAATCCGCGGCCGGTCACGGTGGACCGTCGCACCGCTCAGGAGCGGCCGGATCTCGTCGCCCGCTATCTCGCCGTTCTGCTACGCGCGGCCGACTGGGCCAGGAGCAATCCCGAGGAAGTGTTCTCGATCATCGGCAAGGAAGTCGGACGCACGCCCGATGAGGCGCGCGAAGCCTATGGCGGCGACGCTCACCATCATTTCGGTCTTGACCTGTCGGACGTGCGGCGCCGGGGCCTCGCCAGTCAGAAGGACTTTCTGCACCGGCATGGCTTTATCGCCCGCGACTTCGACGTGGACGCCTGGATCGATCCCAAGCCGCTGATGCTCGCCCAGAAACTTCTGCACGAAATCTGACGCCGACACGGAGACTACCATGGAAATCTATTGGTATTTGATCCCGCAGGACGGCCCCTATCCCTGGGCCGAAAAGGGCCGTCGCACGGTCGATTTCGATTATCTGGCGCAAATCGCGCGGGCCGTCGATCATCTCGGTTATACCGGCGCCCTGCTCGCGACCGGCGGCGGTGAGCACGATGCGTGGGTGCTGGGGTCTTCGCTGATCCCGATCACACAGCGCATGAAATTCATCATCGCGGTGCATCCGGGCATCGTGGCGCCGTTGATGCTGGCCCAGAAGGCCGCGACCTTCGATCAGTTTTCCAACGGCCGTCTAATTCTCAACATGGTCACCGGGGAAAACCGCCAGATGCCGCCCTACGGGATCGAACTTGATCACGACGAGCGCTATGCCCTCACCGATGAATACTGGGGTATTTGGCGGCGGCTGATGTCCGGGGAAGTGATTGATTTCGAGGGGAAATATCTGAAGCTGCGCGGCGCACAACTGAAGCTGCCGGCGCTTCAGAAGCCCTACCCGAAACTCTTTTTCGGGGGATCGTCGGAGCCTGCGCTCGGTGTCGCGGCCAGACACGCGGATACCTACCTGACGTGGGGGGAACCGCCGCCGCAGGCCGCCAAGAAAATCCAATCGGTTCGTGAACGCGCCAAGGCGCTCGGCCGCACCGTCAAATTTGGTATCCGGCTCAACCTGATCGTTCGCGAGACCAAGGAGGAAGCGTGGGACGCCGCGCAGTGGCTGCTCGATCGGATGGATGACACCGCCGTCGCAGGCGCGCAGGCCCGCAACCAGGCGTCGGATTCCGTCGGCCAGAAGCGGATGTCCGAGATCGTCGGCGGTCGCAAACCGAAGCGCGCCCGTGACCTTGAGATCTATCCTGATCTGTGGGCCGGCTTCGGCCTGGTTCGCAACGGTCCGGGGACGGCCATCGTCGGCGATCCCGAAACCGTGGCCGCCCGAATTCTGGAATACCGCGATATCGGCTTCGACACCTTCATCGTATCGGGCCAGCCGCTGCTGGAGGAAAGCTACCGGGTCGCGGACCTGCTTCTGCCCCTGCTTCCATTCGATCGCGGCCATCAGCGCGCCGCCAAGCTCGAGATCGGGCCGTACTTCAATTCTGCAAGAGGTTGATCATGTCTGTTTCCGCATCGTTCCGCATCATCGCCGCCTTGATCCTGCTGGGGATCGGCTCGGGTACGCCAGCCGTTGCTGCCGAACCCTTGTCGCTCCGGATCGGATATCTGCGCGGGCCCGAACCGCTCTCGATCAGCCGGCTGCGCGGCACGCTCGAAAAACGGCTGGCTTCGAAGAACGTGAAAGTCGTCTGGGCCGGGCCGTTCAACGCCTACGCCCCGGCAGCGGAGGCGTTGAATGCCGATTCGATCGACATCACCATCGGCAGTTCGAGCGCGGCAATATCTTCCATCGTCGGCACGGCGCCGATCTCGCTGTTTGCCTATCAGTGGGATTTCGGTGACTCGTCCGGCATCGTCGTCAAGAACGATTCGACCATCAAAAGCGTTGCCGATCTTGCCGGCCGCACCGTCGCCGTCAACCGTGGCGGCACCGGGGATTATCAACTCACCAAGGCGCTTGAGAAGGCCGGCGTCGCGTCGGATTCGGTCAAGCGGGCCTATCTCACACCGGTGGATTCATCCGCCGCCTTCCTCAACAGTCATGTCGATGCATGGTCCGCATGGAGCATCTTCTTCCCAACCGCGATCCTTCAGCAGGATGCCCGCGTGATCGCCACGGCGAAGGATTTCGGATCGCAGAATGCCGTGGTGTATGTGGTGCGGACACCGTTCGCCGTGGCGCATCCAGACATTTTAAAGGACATCGTGGCGGAACTTCAGGACTCCGCGCGGTGGGCGCAGACCAATCGTGAAGAGGCTGCGAAGCTATGGGTCCAGGAACTGAAGCTGAGCCCGGCCGTCGCGGCTCGGGTCGCAAGCTACGAGATCAGCGAACCGGTGCCGGTTGGCGAG
>JAQGJF010000580.1 GCA_028290765.1 Tardiphaga sp. | reverse complement strand
CCTGACGAGAATCTTGTCGCCGCATCGGCCGTGCGCAGCCGCCACGACCTGAACCGCAACAGGGAGCGGGTCTATGGCTACTTTCCCCGCCTCTACGAACGCCGCGCCGTCGCATCGGGGTACCTGTCCGGCGGCGAACAGCAGATGCTGGCGATCGGGCGCGCGCTGATGATGCAGCCTAAAATCCTGGTGCTCGACGAGCCGACGCTGGGATTGGCGCCGGTGATCCTCGAACAATTGTCGAAGGCGCTGGAACGGCTGCGACAGACCACCGACATCACGGTGCTGCTCGGCGAGCAGAACGTCACCTTCGCGCTGCCCCATGCCGACCGGGTCTATGTGCTGGAGCACGCCCGGATCGTCTGGGAAGGCGATCCCGGGCGGTTTGCGGCGGAGGCAGGAGAAGGTTATCTGTGATATTCCAATCGTAGCCCGGATGAGCCAACGGGTCCGGCCTCCGGCCGGCCCGATGATAAACTCCGCGACATCCGGGAACGCGTCGCGGACGAATTTTCACGCTGATCCCGGGTATCGCTGCGCTCACCCGGGCTACATCCCGAAATCCCCCACCACAACCGCAAGAGCAAAAACATGGATCTCCATCTACGAGGAAATCGCGTCCTGATCACAGGCGCATCCAAGGGCATTGGTGCAGCCGCGGCCGAGGCCTTTGCGGAGGAAGGCTGTCATGTCCGCCTCGCCGCCCGCAACGCCGAGGCGCTCGAAGCGCTGGCGACAAAGCTGCGCGCCGCTCACGCCATCGAGGTCACCGTGCATGCGGTCGACCTGCGCAAATCCGACGATCTTGCGCGCCTCGCCAAGGACGCCTCCGATATCGACATCCTTGTCAACAACGCCGGCGATATTCCGGGCGGCTCGATCGACAAGATCGACGAACCGACCTGGCGCCACGCCTGGGAGCTCAAGATCTTCGGCTTCATCAATTTGACGCGGTTGATCTATGCGCAGATGAAGACGCGTGGCCATGGCGTCGTCATCAACGACATCGGCGCGGCCGGCGAAAAATTCGACGCCAATTACATCTGCGGCAGCGCCGGCAACGCCGCGCTGATGGCGTTCACCCGCGCGCTCGGCGGCAAGAGCCTTGCCGACAACATCCGCGTCGTCGGCATCAATCCGGGGCCAGTCGGAACCGACCGTCACACCACGCTGATGAAAACGCGGGCCAAGAATCAGCTCGGCGATGAAAACCGCTACCGCGAACTGCAGAAGGGCTTTCCGCTGGAGCGGCCGGCGCACGCGCGCGAGATCGCCGACCTGATGGCCTTCCTGGCGTCCGATCGCGCCGGCTATACATCAGGCGTGATCTACACCGTGGATGGCGGCATCAGCGCCGGCTGGGGCAGTTAGCTGCTTCCGCTGCCGCCGCGGCCAATCGTCAGAATCGAAGTCCGATGCGAAACGCCAGCGCCGCGTAGAAATACAATTCGGCGTCCAGCGCCCGCTTGATGTTGCCGGCCTGCCGGAAACCGTGCTGCTCGCCGGCAAACAGCAGGTAGGCCACCGGGATGCCCTTGGTCTGGAGCGCCTCGACCATCACTTCGGTCTGGTTCGGCGGCACGATCTTGTCCTCGCTGCCCTGGAAGAACGCGACCGGAACGGAAAGCAGGTCGGCGCGGTGAACCGGGGAGCGGTCGCGATAGATCTGCCGATTGCGGGCCTGCACCTCGGGGTCCGGATCGGTGTAGGGCGCGATCAACCAATCGAGGTAGCGGGATTCGAACTTGTGGGTGTCTTGCGCCAGCGCTTCCATGTCGCTGACCCCGTAATGGCTGGCACCCGAACAAAACACCTTGCGGATGGCCTCCTCGCGCGCGGTCAGGCACGCCAGCACGGTGAAGCCGCCGGCGCTGCCGCCGGTAATGATCGCCCGCGCCGGATCGGCTAATTTCTCGCCGGACAGATAGCGCACCGCGGCGGCGCAATCCTCGACATCTACCACGCCCCAGTTCGAATGCAGCCGGTCGCGGTACTCGCGGCCGTAACCGGTGCTGCCGCCATAGTTCACATCGACGACCGCCACCCCGCGGCTGGTCCAGAACTGGATTCGCAGGTCGAGCGTGCTCGACGCCGATGCGGTCGGTCCGCCGTGACATTTCACCAGCAGCGGCGGCAGTTCGCCGGCCGGAGCCATAAAATCGGGATTTTGCGGCGGATAATACAGGCCAAATGCCTTGCGCCCGGCCGCGGTCGGAAACGTGATCGGTCGCGCGGCGCTTAAGTAGGCCTTGAGCGAAGGGTCATCTCCGCCGGCCGTCCGCAGCACCGTCGTCGCGTGCGACGCCGGGTCGAAGACCACGATCGCCGACGGGGTGGTGGCGGATCCGGCCCGGAACATCACCTTGCCGCCGGCGCAACGGATCGCGCCGTACTCGGTGAACGGCAAATCGAACTGGCTCAGCGTCCCCGCATCGACGTCGAGCCGGGCGAGCCGGCCCAGTCCCTCGCTGAAGGTGCAGACGATCTCACGATCGGAAAGGAACGCGTAAGTGGACATGCCGAAATTCCACTGCGCTTGTCCGAACTCGGCCTCGCGCGGGCAGATCGCCCTGGCCGTTCCGTCGGCCTCGGCGCGGTAGATATTCCACCAGCCACTGCGGTCCGAAATGAAATACAATTGGCCGTCGGGCGACCACTCCGGCTGAAAGATCGATTCCGTGTCGCCGCCAGCCACCCTGGCAGGCGCGGCGACGGTGCCATCCGCCGCGAGGTCGCCGACCCAGAGTTCGGTGCCCACCCACGGCATGTTGGGATGATTCCACGACAGCCAGGCCAGCCGCTGGCCATCCGGACTGAGCCGGGGGTTCGAATAGAAATCCTGGCCCTGCACCAGGACGACGCCTGGACCGCCTTGCGCCAGGTCGACGGCAACGATCGTGTTGTCGGGATGGAGAATCGAATAGCGATGGTCCTGCCGGACACCGACCCATCGGTTGCGGGCGACATCGATCCGCCCGTCGGCGTAACGTAGCGACCGGTCCGGATCCGGCGGCGCGGGCGTGATCGGCGCAGGCGCTGCCCCCGGCGCGATCCGGTACAAGCGCTGGTCACCGAAATGGCTGACATAGGCGACGCCACCGGCGACCCAAGCGCCGGCACCGCCATATTCGTGGACACGCGTGCGGGCGTTGATCGGCGGCGGAGTGACATCGGTCGTCGTTCCATCCGCGCCGTGGCGCACCAGCACATAGCGCCCACCCTCCTGGGGCCGACCCTCGATCCAATACAGGTCCTGCCCGTCTACGATCACGTCCTGCAGACCGATCGACTGCGCCACGATCAGGTCAGACGTGATCGGCGACAGCCAGGACCCGAATGGAGAAGATTGAGGTGCTGCCACTGGCGATCTCCGCGGCTGGATGTGGGCCCGATGTTTGCACCAAAATCGACGATTGTGCCATCCGGTCAAGCGGGCATGCGCGGACGTCCAAAGGCCTTGGCCAGTCGCGCAACCGCCGGCGGGATCAATGGGCGCGGGTATCCGCTGAACCCCATCACCAAAGCGGAGCGTGGCGGCGCCGCGGCGTATAACCGGCTCATCGCACCAACGATGACGCCGTGGTCGCGCGCCGCGCGTTCGATCGCGACATCCGAGAGGCCTCGCCGCAGATAGGCGACGAGATGCATTCCCTGGTCCGGCGGATCGACCGTCATCTCGTCAGCCAGCCGATGCCGCAGAGCGGCGACAAGGACGTCGCGCTGGTCCTTGTACTGCAGGCGCATCCGGCGCAGATGGGCCGCGAAATGTCCCTCCTCGATGAAGTCCGCAACCACCGCCTGGGCCAGGCTCGAAGGCTGCCGGTCGATCAGATAGCGCGCCGTGACGAATGCTTTCAGCAGCGCCGGCGGCACCACCGCGTAGCCAAGCCGCAGTCCCGGAAAAAGCGCCTTGTTCAGGGTGCCGACATAGATCACGCGCTCACGGTCGTCGAGACCCTGGAGCGAGGCCAGCGCCCGCCCGCCATAACGAAATTCGCTGGCATAGTCGTCCTCGATGATCCACGCCTTGGCGTCGCGGGCCCAGTTGAGCAACTCGAGACGCCGTGTCATCGAGAGCACGACGCCGGTCGGGAACTGATGCGACGGTGTCACGAACACGGCGCGCGCCCTCGGCGCCGACCTGATGCCGGCGCCGACATCAATTCCTTGTCCATCGACCGGAATCGAATGGGTCTTCACCCCGGCGGCGATGAGCGCCTGCCTTGTCAGGGAATAGCCGGGGTCCTCGGTCCACGCCTGCATATCGGTACAGTGCAGCACCCGGATCACCAGATCGATGGCCTGCTGGGTGCCGGCGGTGACGACGATCTGCTCGGGTTCGCACTGCACGGCGCGCGCCGCGCGCAAATAATCGCAGATCGCCTTGCGCAGTCCGGGCAGACCGCGCGGATCGGAATAGCCGAAGTGATCGTAACCGAGCGAACGAAACACCCGCGTGCCGATCTTGCGCCACAATTCCGTTGTCCGGGCATCCACCAAAGTGCGACCCAGGTTGAACGGGCGCTCGTCGCTCTGCACGGTGACATCGACGAAATCGTGCCGCAGCGGCGCTTCGAAGGCGGCAGCCCGGGTGGTTGCGCCGGGCCGCTTGCCGCGCTTCGGGCTGCGGCCTTCGACCGGCGGCGGAAGGTCCGACGAAACATAGCTGCCGGATCCGATCTTGCCGCTGGCATATCCTTCCGCGAGCAATTGTTCGTAGGCCGACACCACGGCGGAGCGCGAGACCGCAAGTTGCGAAGCGAGCTCCCGCGTCGACGGCAGCTTGGTCCCCGGCCGCAGGCTTTGCGACAGAATGGCGGAGCGAATTTGCAGGTAGATCTGCCGGAACAATGGCGCATCGCCGCCGCGGGTCAGTTGCCATGCATAGAGGTCTGCCCAGCTCCGTCGCTGCTCCTTCACTTCCGCGCTCCTGTTGCGCCACTCAAAACCGGCTGCCGCGAAATGGTATGCCGCGTTCGCATCAAGTGGACCTTCCGACCGGACCATTCACGGCGTTATGCTCGACCTCCGAGATGAATTCAAGCACGGCGCGCGTATCGGCCGCGGCGCAGATCAGCGGCACCGAAGGAACCGTTGGTCCACGGAGGATAACGATGAGTGGCCCAAATCTACGACGAGCCGACAGGGCGATGACCAGCGAGCAGGCGCTGCGAGCGCTCGACCGCGGATTTGCCGGACGGCTCGCGACCGTGAGCGCGGATGGTTATCCCTATTGTGTGCCGCTGCTGTATATCTGGGCGGACAATCAGGTCTTCCTGCACGGAACCAGCGCGCGCGGTCATCTGCGAAGCAATATCGAGCGCGAGCCGCGGGCCTGCTTCGAGCTCGACGAGCCGGGCGAAGTATTCGACTACGGCCGCTTCGAGTGCGATAGCGGCCTCGCGTTCCAAAGCGTCATCCTGTTCGGCCAGGTTCGCATCGCGGAAGATACCGCGACCAAGCAGCGATTCTGCGAACGGCTGATGGAAAAATACGGCAAGCCGAATTCGATCCGGCCGAAAAACTTCTTCCCGCGACTTGATGCGATCACCGTCTATGTTTTGACGGTCGAGCGGATCACCGGCAAGGCGCAAATAATGCCCGAACTCTCTGAACAATGGCCGGCGATAGACCGGACCAAGACGCCCAACGCACGGCCATAGCGGCGGCGTTCAGAACGGTTTTGCATTCCTGCGCCGGCAGCATCCGCCTCGCAACCGCGTCAACTCCCTGTCCGCTCGACCATCTGGCGGATCAGCGTCGTGATCCGCCCAGTTGGCGACGCCAGCTGGTTCATGACCGAAAAATGATCGGCGCCGGCGATTTCCTCGTAGCTCACAGGCAGGCCGTGGCTGGCGCGGTGCGCGGCAAAATCGGCCGTCTGCTGCCGCAGCATCGGCAGTTCGCCGCCGCCCGCCACCAGCGCCAACGGCACGGCCGCGCCGCCGGGCTGCAGCAGCGGCGAGTTGCGCAGCGACATGGCTTCGTCGAGTCCGAGCTTGACGTTGAGATAGCTATGACGGATCGGCTCAAGATCGTAGATGCCGCTAATCGCGACCCCGCCTTTCACCTTGGGGTGATCGAGAGCCATGGCGGTAAGATGCCCACCCGCCGACCAGCCGGACACCACGATGCGGTCGGGATGGCCCCCCAGCGCGGGCAACTGCTCGGCGAGGGTATCGAGCCCGCTGTGGATTTCGGCCACGATCTCGTCGAGCGTGGCATCCGGCGCGAGCGTATAGCCGATCAGCGCTACGTTGATGCCGTGCGCCATGGGGCCGGTGGCGAAGTAAGTGAAATTTTCCTTCGCCCGCATCTGCCAATAGCCGCCATGAATGAAGACCAGCGTCGGCGCGCCGTCGGCGACCTTGATGAAATCGAGCCGGTTGCGGTCGCGCGGACCATAGCGCAGATCGAGGTGCTTGCCATGGCGCGCCCGCAGCTCGATCGAGAGCCTGTCCCAGCCATTGACGATCTCGCCGCTGCCCGCCACCGCGGCGCCGTTATTGAGGCCGCTGTCGCGCTCGTCCTGGCTCATGGCTCGCCAGTCGGTGGCGCCGAATGGAGTATTCATGGTTGCATTACCCGTCATCGCAGCCGGCCAACAGGCCGGCGATTTCACTTTTCCGCGGAATGGTCTACACGGCTTTATGAGCTGTGATCGACAAAAAAATGCGAGGTTGAAGTGGCATCTGATCAGGGGCTGATCCGCGCGACGGCATGCACGATCGTGGAAAAACTGAATGCCGGCGAGGTGACGCCGCTCGACCTCCTGGATGCACTGGAGGCCCGGATCGCAGAGGTTGACGGCAAGATCAATGCCCTGCCGACGCTGTGCTTCGACCGCGCCCGCGCCCATGCCAGAGATTTGATGAAAAAGCCGATCGCCGAGCGTGGCCTGCTGGCCGGGATGCCGGTGCCGATCAAGGACCTGACAGCGGTCGCGGGCGTGCTGACCACGCAGGGCTCACCGATCTTCAAGGATCACGTCCCCGCCCGCTCCGATATCCTGGTCGAACATCTCGAAGCCAATGGCGGCGTGATCTACGCCAAGTCGAACACGCCTGAATTCGGCGCCGGCGCCAATACTTTCAATGAAGTGTTCGGCGCGACCCGCAATCCCTGGGATCTGTCGCGTTCCGCCTCCGGCTCCTCGGGCGGCGCCGCCGCGGCGCTGGCCAGTGGCACCGCATGGCTCGCCCACGGCACCGATCTCGGTGGGTCGCTGCGCAATCCCGCCAGCTTCTGCGGCATCGTCGGCATGCGGCCAAGCTTCGGCCGTGTCGCCTACAGCCGCAGCGCCCAGGTCGATCGAACCATCAGCGTGCATGGTCCGATGGCGCGCAACGTCGAGGATCTCGCGCTGCTGCTCGACGCGATGTGCGGCGAGCATCCGGCCGATCCGCTGTCGCTGCCGGTGCTGCCCACCTCGTTCCGTTCGGCGGCCCGCTCGGGGACCCGGCCGAAGCGGATCGCCTATTCGCCCGATCTCGGCATCACGCCGGTCGATCCCGAAGTCGCCGCCATCACGCGAAAGGCTGCGATGCGCTTCGCCGAGGCCGGCGCCATCGTGGAGGAAGCGCATCCTGATCTGCGCGAGGCGCATGAATGCTTCCATGTGCTGCGCGCTTATGACTATGTCCTGACCAAGGCGGCGCTGCTGCGCAGCGACAAACGCGACTTGCTGAAACCCGAGGTGATCTGGAATATCGAAGCGGGTCTCAAGCTGACGATGGCGGATCTGGAACGCGCGCAAGCCCAGCGTTCGGCTATGACCGCGCGGACCCTCGAATTCTTCGGCACCTACGACCTGCTGCTGGCGCCCGCCACGATCGTGTCCCCGTTTCCGGTCGAACAGCGCTACGTCGCCGAATGCGCCGGCACGAAATTCAATAATTACATCGAGTGGCTCGGCATTGCCTACGCGATTACGCTGGTATGTTGCCCTGCGTTGTCGCTGCCATGTGGATTCACCGCCACCGGACTTCCGGTCGGGCTGCAGATGGTGGCACCGCCGCACGGCGAGGCAAAACTTCTCGCCGGCGCAAAAGTGCTGGAGGACATCCTTGGCCTGCGCGACAGCGCGCCGATCGATCCGCGCGGAACGGCTTAGAAGGAGTCGCGGGACAGGCACCGCACGCAACACGCCCCCGCGGCCACGAGCCGGAAGCGATATGCGCACTGGCACTTGGCGCATTCGCCATTATAATTGGCAAACCGTCGTTGCTCCAGGCGACCGGCACGGGATGCGGCGCCGCAACATTTGCGTGAACGGCCGATGGCGAAAAGGCGCGGCATAGATGCTGTCGTCAGACGTGTAGTCACTTGGGGAGAAGCCGATGGCTGCAAAACTCAAGATCCATGTCGACCAGGACAAGTGTCAGGGGCACAGCCGCTGCAAGGCGCTGGCGCCCGAGCTGTTCAACCTCGACGAATTCGGCAACGCCCACGAAATCGGCGATGGCGCCGTGCCCGAATGGTTGGAGGAAAAGGCCTGGCTGGCACAGGCCAATTGTCCGGAACTGGCCGTTGAAATCACCGAAGATTGAACAAGGATCGTTCGGACCTAGCCGTCAAACCGATCACCCCGGAGGGAAATGACCGTATGACCAAGCACGCCGCCGTCACCGATTGGGTTCACGATTTCGACCACACCGATCCGCGCTGGACGGAAAATCCTTTCCCGATCTGGGACGAGTTGCGCGCCGAGTGCCCGGTGGTCCATACCAAGCGCTTCCTCGGCTGCTACATGCCGACCACCTATGAAGCGGTGAAGCAGGTTTCATACGACACCGAGCATTTCTCGTCGCGCCGCGTCATCGTGCGCGATATCCGGCCTGAAATTACCAACACCGCACCGCCGATTACTTCGGATCCGCCCGAACACAAGCCCGCCAAGCAATTGCTGCTGCCGCCGTTCACGCCCGACGCAATGAAAAAACTGGAGCCGAGGGTGCGCTCGATCTGCAACGAGCTGATCGACGGCTTCGTCAACGACGGCGCAATTGACGCCGCCGCGCGCTATACAAGGCACATTCCGGTACGCGCGATCGCCCACATGCTCGGCATCCCGGAAAAAGACGGCGACCTCTTCATCAAATGGATTCACGAAATCCTTGAACTCGGTATTACCGACGACGAAATCCTGATGCGGGCGGTGCACGAGATGACCGCGTATTTTGCCGACCAGGTCGCACGGCGCAAAGTCGAGCCCGCCGACGACCTGATCTCGACGCTGATGCAGGCTCGTGACACGAATGGTCAACCTCTATCGGATGCCCACGTGCTCGGCACCCTGCGGCTGCTGCTGATCGCCGGCATCGACACCACCTGGAGCGCGATCGGCGCCTCGCTCTGGCATCTGGCCAAGACGCCGGCGGATCGCCAGCGGCTGATCGCGGAACCGGAACTGCTGCCGACCGCGATCGAGGAGTTTCTGCGCGCCTATGCACCGGTGACGATGGCACGCGAGGTGATGAAGGAGACCGTGATCAGCGGCTGCCCGGTAAAACCCGGCAACATGGTGCTGCTGTCGTTTCCCGCCGCCAATCGCGATCCCGCGGTATTTCCCGATGCCGACAAGGTCGTCATCGACCGCAAGGAAAATCGCCACGCCGCGTTTGGCCTCGGCATTCACCGCTGTGTCGGTTCCAATCTCGCGCGGATGGAGATGACCGTTGCCATCGAGGAATGGCTGAAGCGAATTCCCGACTTCCGTCTCGATCCGGCCGGGACGGTCTCCTGGTCGGAGGGCACCGTGCGTGGACCGCGGCAATTGCCCCTGCTATTGGGAAAGCGCTAATCGAGAGAATTTAGGGAAACGCCGGTGACCGATCAAATCGTATCAAATACAACAGACGATCATCTTGAACTCGCCGACGTCGAGCGTCGGATCAAGGCGATCTTCATCGGCTCGATCGGCAATCTCGTCGAATGGTATGATTTCTACGCCTACACCGCGTTCGCGCTGTATTTCGCGCCAAAATTCTTTCCGCACAGCGATCCGGTGGTGCAGCAACTCAATGTCGCGGTGCTGTTCGCCGCGACCTTCCTGATGCGGCCGCTCGGCGGCTGGCTATTCGGTTACATCGCCGATCGCTACGGCCGGCGGCTGTCGTTGACGCTGTCGGTGGTCTGCATGTGTTTCGGCTCCCTGATCATCGCGGTAACACCGACCTATGATTCGATCGGCATGGCCGCGCCGGCGCTGCTGGCCCTGGCCCGGATCATCGAAGGCCTGAGCCTCGGCGGCGAATACGGCGCCAGCGCCACCTATCTCAGCGAGGTCGCCGACCCGAAACACCGCGGTTTCTATTCCAGCTTTCAATACGTCACCCTGATCGGCGGACAGCTCACCGCGATCATGGTCCTGCTGTTGCTGCAAAAGGTATTCCTGACGCCTGAAGAATTGAAGGAATGGGGCTGGCGGATTCCCTTCGTCATCGGCGCGCTGCTGGCGATTTTCGCCGCGGTGATGCGGCGCAATCTGCATGAGACCGAAGCATTCGTCGAAGCCAAAAAGCTCGCCAAACCGACCGGCTCGATCCGTGCCCTGCTGAAATATCCGCGCGAACTGCTGCTGGTGGTGGGGCTGACCGCCGGCGGCACCGCCGCCTTCTACACCTTCACCACCTACATGCAGACCTTCGTCAAATTGTCGGTCGGCCTCACCGAGGACCAGACCACCTATGTGATCTTTGGCTCGCTGATCTTCGCCACGCTCCTGCAGCCGCTCTATGGCGCGCTGTCCGACCGCATCGGGCGCAAGCCGCTGCTGATATTCTTCGGCGTCGCCGGCACGCTGTCGACGGTGCCGATACTGACGGCCCTGCAAGGAACCAAATCGCCGTTCATGGCGTTTTTGCTGATCTGCGCGGCGTGGATCTTTGTCGCCGGCTACACC
>JAQGJF010000537.1 GCA_028290765.1 Tardiphaga sp. | reverse complement strand
CTGGTTGGATTCCCGGTCTCGAACTGCTAATTCTCGGTGGAAGAAGTCGTGGGTCGGCCAAAAGGGAGGAAATGCCATTCAACATCAAACGCGCTGATATTTCCGAATCCATTCGCCCGGCAGTCTCGGCTGTCTATGATTTCTTGACCAGGTTGCCGATCGTGATGGTGTACTCGATGACCATGCCGGCACTCCTCAACGTTTGATGATACGTGCGACGTTCTCGAAGCCGCGCTTGACGAAGTAGAAGCTCACCACCAGGTTTGCGGTCGTTGCGGCAAAGCCCTGCAGGCCGTCGGTCGAGCCGAGGCCGAGCACCTTGTCCCAGATCAGGAGCTTGCCGAAATAGATCGCGACGAAATACCCCATCAGTTTGTCGGGCTCCCACGGATGCCCGATCTCGGCGATGCGGTATTGTGTGATGGTCTGGGTCTCGATGGTCTGCGCCGCGATCTCGCCCGCGGCGAGATCGGCGGCGATCTTTTCCGAGGTGTTGCCGGCTTTCAGCCTGGCCTGATAGGCGTCGATCAGCCCCTTGATGATTGGCCCGCCGATGAACGAGAGGAGAGTCATCCACATCTCAGGACGCCTTCGCCATCGAACGAAGCCGCGCCGCGAGCGTGACCGCGGAGATGCCCATCAGAACGTAGGCCAGGACCTTCGGGTTGGACTGCAGCGTATCGGTGACCTGCGCCTTGATGTCCGGGTCCCCGAGCGCCGTCGCAATCGGCTCGATCCAGCTTATCCCGAGCCCGATCAGCGCGATGAAATACGACCACGCCACGGTCGCGGAATGCCAGCTGAGCGCGCTGACCTTGGCCCAGAAACCGTCGGCCTCGGTGTAGAACGCTTTGAGTGTCGGGACAGCTTTCAGCAGCGGGCGCAGGAAGATGAAGTACGCGGCGATGAGACCGGGGAGAATGAGCAGCCAGACCATGGGAGAGACCTTTCTTTACGGGGTGCACACGACGATCGGCGCGCACAACACGAGCCAATCGGAATTTTGGGTGAGGTACGAAATGATGATCCCGGCCGGGATGCAGGCCTTGAGGCCCCAAACGAACAGGCGCGGCCAAAGCGCCGTCCAGCGATCCTCAAGCATTCGCATAGGCGTCGGCTCGCTGGCTGTGGATGATGGCTTGTCGGATGAAATAAGTGGCCAGCGCCAGGCCGGCGACGATCAGGAGATAGATCGCAACCTTGCCGCCGAACGGCAGTTGCGAAAGGTCGATCGCCGGCGTGGCGGGCGCCGCCGATGCCGCGCCGGTCGCGGTCGCGGCACTCTTTGATTGGGTCGATTTCGCCTTGGCCTTGGCCGCCTCGCCCTTCATGGTGGTCTGGACGGCCGGCGGCGACATTGCCGCCCCGATCGACAGCCACATGCGAACCGCAGCGGCCTCGCCCTGGCCGCACCGCTTTCCCCATCCACCGCCGAAATGGCTCCAGGTCTTCAGGCTGTGCAGGAACGCCAGCCGGACCGCCCAATATTTCTGGATGACGGCAACCTTGTCCGCGGCAGCGTTCGCAGGCGCAACCACGTCATTGATCGATTGGGCCGCGATCCCGAGCGCCTTCCCGGCCCAGGCCGGCGCCCGGCCGACACCGGAATTGATCGCCGCGTCCAGAATCGAATAGTCGAATCCGGCCGGCAGATCGTCGTAGCGCATCGGATTGGCGTAGTGCTTCCGGTAGATGTCGGACGCGACAGCCTTCGGCATCGTCTTCACGTCGGCCGGCGTGGCGTTCGGCTTCCAGTATTTCCGGGCATCGATGATCGTGATGCCGAAATTGGTGGCCCCACCCGGGTCTGCCGGATCGTTGGTGTAGCCGCCCTCGTCGGCAAAAACGCGGATCATCGCAGCGTCATAGGTTGCAGCGGTCATTTGTGCCTCTTGTGCTGGTTGGGAATCTTCGGCCACGCCTCCGAGCCGGAGCAGTTCGCCCCTTGGGCCATGGCCTCGTATCGGGCGGCGGTGTTGCACCGTGGGTCCCGATCTGCCGGCGGGAGGGCGAGGAAGGCGAGAAACAGGACGGTGAGCATCCGGCCTCCGGGCATGAAAAAACCGCCCGAAGGCGGCTAGGTTGGCTTTGCGATGTGGGCCCGGTCTCAGGTCCGCGGGAAAGGCGTCACGATTTGGGATCAACGAGACCAAGTTGAGGAGCCATCAACCTTGCGAAAAATTCGGCCCCGAGGATCGTCAGATGGACACTATCGGACGCAATCAGCGTCCCGCCGACGCGTGTGATGCAGCCCTCAGCATCACACAGCAGGTTGCGGGGCGAAATATAGTCGACGCCCAGCGACGAGGCGAGGGCACGCAACTGGCGATCGGCGGCGAGATCAGCCTCGACGTATTCCGTGGTCCGCACGGGCAGGATCTGGCCGGTGCGGCGGAAGTGTGCCGCAACGATGGCTGGCAAGCCGCCCCGCCACGTCGGCATGCGGCCAATGATGACGATCCTGCGGGCACCGCGCGAACGAAGGGCCTCGACCGTCAGGACCAGCGCCTCGGCTGCCTGGTCGACGTCCCAGATGGCTTGCAACACCACGACGTCGGGGGCGCTTGCGGATATCAACTCGACAATCTCGCGGTTTCGTTCGAGGCACTGGCGGCTCATCCGTTCGACCTGGACCAGCAGCGGCTGGCAGGACGTCACCGTGAATTGCGCGATGCCGAAGCTCGAGGTTTGCTGCAGCTTGCGCAATCCCGGCATCAACGCGCCAGCGGTGGAGTCACCCCAGATCGCGATCAGCGGCCTCTTGTTGTCGACGCAGTCAGGTGCAAAGGGAGCCGTGTCCGTGTCGGAGAACATACATTCGTGCGTGCGCTGTCCCTCGGCAGTGGGACTGACCTGCATCAGGTGGGCGATTTCAACCGGCAAAGTCGGCACATAGCCGAAGGCCGGCACCAGCGCGGCTACGACGACGGCGGCCATGGTAGCAACCAGAGGCTTGACTGCCGCGAGTCCGCCCGACCGGATCGGCCGTTCCAGCCACCGGTAGGTCAGCC
>JAQGJF010000520.1 GCA_028290765.1 Tardiphaga sp. | reverse complement strand
CACCGACAGGGGATCGGTGCAGTGCACTTCCAGCCGGTCTCCCGGCTTGACGGATTTCAGCGCCTTGCGCGTCTTGAGCGCCGGCAGCGGACATTTCAGTCCGGTCAGGTCGAGTTTGGTGGTGGTGGTCATGGATGGAGGATGTAACAATCCGGTGGAGAGCGTCAACGGGTGCGGCGTGTAGCCCGGATGAGCGGAGCGATATCCGGGAGAGTGCCGATGCCGCGCGGCTGCCCCGGATGTCGCTTCGCTCATCCGGGCTACGACCTACGACCTGGCTCACGTCACATTCGCATATCCCAAAAACCCGACGATCTGTCCCGGCTCGACCTTCGTGACATCTTCGCCGAGTTCCACCAGCCCATCGGTCTCGACCAGCGACGACAACAATCCGGCGCCCTCGCGCGGAAATTTCACCGCCTCGAGCACGCCGTCCGCGCCCTGGCGCAGATTGACCCGGACATATTCGCGGCGCGCGATCTTCTTCTTGTAGGAAAACGCCGCCCTCACCGGCATCGGCGCGAGGCGTTGCGGCGCCGCGCCGGCCAGCGCCAGCACCGTGGGCCGCACCACATGGACGAAGGTGACGAAGCTCGCCACCGGGTTGCCGGGCAGACCGATAAACGGCGTGCCGTCGATGATGCCCATCGCTACCGGACGTCCGGGCTTGATCGCCATCCGCCACAGCACCAGCGTGCCGACGCTCTCGACGCCCGCTTTGACGTGGTCTTCCTCCCCGGTCGAGACCCCGCCGGACGTCAGGATCAGATCATGCGCAGCCGCCGCCTGTTTCAAGGAGGCCGCCAGCATCGCGCGGTCGTCGCGCAGGATACCGAGGTCGCTGACCTCGCATGCGAGGCGCCGCAGCATCGCCATCAGCATGAAGCGGTTGGAGTCGAACAATTGCGCCGCCGCGCGCGGCGCGCCCGGCGACACCAGCTCGTTGCCGGTGGAAAACACCGCGACGCGGATCGGCCTGCGCACCTTGATCTGCGTCAGGCCAAACGCGGCGGCGAGCGCGATATCCTGCGGTCGCAGCCGCCGCCCCGCCGGCAGCGCCGCGGTGCCTGATGGAATGTCTTCGCCGGCCGGGCGCACATTGGCGCCGGCCTTCAGGCCTGGCGGAACCACCACCCTTCCCGCTTCATCGAGGCGCACGTCTTCCTGCATGAACACCGTGTCGGCGCCAGCCGGCATCGGCGCGCCGGTGAAGATGCGCACCGCGTGGCCCGGCGCGATCGCCTCGCCTGTCGCGCCGGCCTGGATGCGCCCTGCCACCGGCAGCGACAGCTCCGCATCGGCGGACAGGTCGCCGCTGCCCACCGCATAACCGTCGACGGCGGAATTGGTGAAGGGCGGCAGCGGCAACGGCGCGGCAATGGCTTCGGCGAGGACGCGGCCATCGGCCTCGCGAAGATCGACGGTCTCGACATCCTGCACCGCGCTGACGCGCGCGGCGATGATCGCCACGGCATCGTTGACCGACATCAACGGTCCGCCGAAGGCAAAGCAATCGTCCGACAGTTGCGCCATGGTCCCGATCAGCTTCCTGTCACTTCTTGGTCAATTCCAGCACATCTTCGATGGATATCGCCGACTTGCGCATCATAGCGGCGATGGCCGGGATGTCATCGAGATGGGCCGATGGCAGCTTGGTCGCAATATCGGTATCGCTGGCAATACCGACAATTCCGGGATCGGCGGGGAATAGAAAGTCCTTGCCATTGGCGGCGCGATACACCTCGATCTTGCGATGCGGCTCGGTCTTGAAACCCTCGACGATGACCAGATCGACCGGCGACATTTTGGCGAGAAGTTCCGGCAATCTGGGTTCCTCGGCGCCGCGCAATTCGTGCATCAGCGCGAAACGCCGGCCGGAGGACACCAGCACCTCGGCGGCGCCGGCCTCGCGCAGCACCCAGGAATCCTTACCCGGAACATCGACATCGAAATTGTGATGGGCGTGCTTGATCGCCGAAACTTTCAGGCCCTCTGCGATGAAATGCGGGATCAGCCGCGCCAACAGCGTGGTCTTGCCGGCGCCGCTCCATCCCGCCAGCCCAATAACCTTCATACCGAACTCCAAACCTGCTCAAAACCGTTTCGATGCTTATATCCGGATGAACTGGAATGTCATATTGAGCAGGCATGAACCCATTAACCAAACCACCCGCCCCCCTGATCGTGCCGAATCCGCAGGACCCGCGGCTGACCGAACGGGTCTCGGGCATCGACCAGGCCGGCGCACCGGTCGACATCAATGTTCCGGTCGAGCGGCCGCTGACACTCTATCTGAACGCGCAGGAGATCGTCACCATGATGACGATCGGCGACTATCCGGACTATCTCGCGCTCGGCTATTTGCTCAACCAGAACATGCTGAAATACGACGACCAGGTCACCGAGGTCGAATATGACGACGATCTCGAAGTGGTGGTGGTTCGCACCGAGCACCACACCAATTTCGAGCAGAAGCTGAAGAAACGCACGCAGACCTCGGGCTGCGCCCAGGGCACCGCATTCGGCGATCTTTTGGAAGCCGTGGAGAGCGTGGCGCTGCCGCAGGCCGAACTGCGCACCTCCTGGCTCTACGAGATGACGCATACCATCAACACCATGCCGTCGCTGTATCTGGAGGCCGGCGCCATTCACGGCTGCGTGCTGTGCAAGGAGGGAACACCGGTCTGCTACACCGAGGACGTCGGCCGCCACAACGCGGTCGACAAGATCGCCGGCTGGATGTTCCGCCACGGCGTCGATCCCGCCGACAAGATTCTCTACACCACCGGACGGCTGACCTCCGAGATGGTGATCAAAACCGTGCGGATGGGAATTCCCATTCTGGTGTCGCGTTCGGGCTTTACCGCATGGGGCGTCGACCTGGCGCGGCAGGTCGGCCTGACGCTGGTCGGGCGCACGCGAGGAAAACGTTTCGTCGCGCTGTCGGGCCAGGAGCGCATCATCTACGATCAGAACCTTGCATTCGTCGAAGAAGAATCGGCGCGTCACAAGCGCAAAGGCAGCGACCGTGACGACTGAATTTCCGGCGACGTCAAAAGACGCGCCTG
>JAQGJF010000421.1 GCA_028290765.1 Tardiphaga sp. | reverse complement strand
ATGCGGCGGAAGCTCAAGGGCGTGCCGCAGGCGGCGCAGAAATCGCGCTCGGCGATCGACGAGGAGCGGAACGCCGCCGGTTTTCCGCGCGTCCAGGCAAAATGTTCGTGCGCTATGTCGGCGAATGACGCGAACGGCGCGCCGCTCGCCTTCTGGCACATCCGGCAATGACAGATGCTGATCTTCACCGGCACGGCCGACAGCGCAAAGCGAACCGCGCCGCATTGGCAGCCGCCGGCCAGAATTGGTTTCGTCTCCGATGCCATGCTCAACCCATTCGTTGGTAGGCTTCACTTAATGTGGCCAGCGCGTCGCCGCCGGCAAAGATGAAGTCTTGCACGCCGGCGTCGCGCCAGGCGGTTTCCTGCTCGCCCGGCCGTCCTGCCAGATAGATATGTCTGGCGCCGGCGGCTTGAAGGGCCTTGGCGGCGGCGGCAGCCTGGTCGGCATAAACTTTGTCGGAGGAGCACAGGCAGGCCAGTGCGGCACCGGAACTTTTGAAGGCGGCGGCCAGCGCAGCCAGCTCTTCCTTCACCTCTCCCATAGGGAGAGGTCGCTCCTGCGCCGAAGGCGAAGGAGCGGGTGAGGGGTTGCGGCCTCCGGTGAGAGCCCCCTCCCCAGAGGGGAGAGGTGAAGAAGACGGAGAGGGGAGATAATCGACGGCCTCGATCCCGCCGGTCTCGAAGAAACTCTTCGCAAAGGTCGCCCGCGCGGTGAAATCGGCCGGCGTGCCGAGATTGGCCAGGAAGATTTTCGGCCGCGCGCCGGCTCTGGCCAGCAGGTGATCGGATTTGTCGCGCAGCGCCTCGAACGGCGCCGCCAGCCGGATCGGCTCCAGTGCGGCGAATTTGATCTTGGGCTTGCCATAAGGCTCGGCCTTCACCGGTTTCGCTTTCAGCACGGCGGCGCGCGCTTCGTGCAGATTGGGAAATTCGCTGGCGCCGGTGAGCACCTCCCGGCGCCTGGCGATGCTGGCCTGCCGCGCTGCTCGCGTCGCCGCGACCTTGGGCTGGATCACATTGTTGCCAAGGGCGAAGAACGCGCCGCCGGCTTTTTCGATCTCCTGGAACTGCGCCCACGCTGCTTCGCACAATTGCCGCGTCAGGGCCTCGATGCCGCCCGCGCCGGCGGCGGGATCGGAGACTTTGGCGAGGTTGGATTCTTCCAGCAGCACCAATTGGGTGTTGCGCGCCACGCGCCGCGCAAAGGCGTCGGGCAGGCCCAGCGCCAGCGTATGCGGCAGCACGTTGATGCTGTCGGCGCCGCCGAGACCGGCGGAAAATACCGCCATGGTCGCCCGCAGCATGTTCACGGAAGGATCGCGCTGGGTCAGCATCCGCCAGGCGGTGTCGGCGGCAATGAAAAACGGCTTTGGCGCCAGGCCGCAGCTTTGTTCGATCCGCGCCCACAACAACCGCAGCGCGCGAAATTTCGCCAAAGTGAGAAACTGATCGGCGTCGGCGCTGAGCCGCGCATAGATCATCTCGCGCGCCTGGTTGAGCCCAACGTCGGCGCCCTCCAGCGCCCGCAGGTAGGCGACGCCGACCGCGAGCACATACGCCAGTTCCTGCACTTCCGATCCGCCGGCATCGTGGATCACGCGGCCGTCGGCGACCGCGAACGGTCCCTTGAATCCCTGTGCGGCGAGTTTCTTGATGGCGTCGGTGAACGCCGGGGTGATCTCCCACCAATTATAGGCGCTGGATCCCCACACCGCGCAGGCGCCGATCGGATCGAGACCGAATCGGATGTCGCATTTCGAAGGATCGATCTCCTTCTGCCTGATGAATTCGGCGAGATGGACGGCCGCCATTCGCGACTGGGGACCGATGTTGAGTTCGATGGCGATGCCGGCATCGATAAAGACGCCGCCCAAAAGTTTTTCGATGGTCCCGGCGGATGGCTCCAAGCCAAAGCCACGGGCGCCGTTGGCGCCGGCGAATATCAGCGTCAGCCCGTTGGCGCCGTTTTCGAGATCGTGCAGCGCCTGCGCATTGGCCTTTGCCGCGTCCGGATGGTCGATCCGCTGCATGATCTGCCAGGGCGCGGCCTCGGCACGGCCGGCGATCGGCGCGGCGCCATGTGCGCGCGGATAGATCGGCTCGATGCGCAAGCCGTCATAGGTTTTGCTGACCAGCTTCTCGAACGACGTTCCCTTGAGCACGCCATCGACCAGCTTGCGCCAGTCGTCATAGCTCGCCGGCGCAAAATCGGCCGCGAGTTTCAGGTCATCATTGGCATCAGGCATTCGGCAGGGGGCTCCCTCGGGCGTTTTTCTTAATAGGTCCGAAAATGCCACGTGCGGCGCCGCAAGCCAAACGGTTGTTTCGGGATATGTCAGCCGAGGTCGGGCAACCGCTCGATGCCCGCGGTGGACAGGTCGGCCAGCGCCGCCGCGACGGTGCGCCCCGCAATCAGCCGCTGCGGCGCAATCTCGGCCAGGGGCACCAGCACGAAGGCGCGCTCGAACAGGCGGGGGTGCGGCAGCTTCAATTCGGGCTTGTCGATCGTAACATCGTCATAGGCGATCAAATCGAGGTCCAGCGTGCGCGGGCCCCAGTGCCGTTCCCGGGCGCGATCGCGGCCGAATTTCTTTTCGATCTTGTGCAGCGTGAACAGCAGCGCGTGCGGATCGAGGCTGGTTTCGATCTCGATGCAGGCGTTGACGAAACGGTCCTGCTGCTCGTCGCCCCAGGGCGGCGTGGCGTAGTCGGACGACCGTGCCATCAGCTCTGCCTGGGTCATGCCGCAGATATTGGCGATCGCCTTTTGGAAAGTCGCGCGGACATCGCCGACATTGCCACCCAGCGCGATCAGGACATCAGCCATGGCTACGCTAGGAGCGGCTGCGGGTCAGGGTCACGCCGACGTCGTCGAAGATGGCGGCGATCGGCGCGTGCGGCTTGTGCACCGTGACCTTGAGCGCGCTGACCTTGGGGAAGGCGGTGAGGACGGCATCAGCGACGGCGCCGGCAGAGCGCTCGAGTAGCTTGTAATTGGCGTCCTTGAAGGCGGCGGTCGCGGTTGCGACGACGTCTGCATAGGACACGGTGTCAGCCAGCCGGTCGGTTCGGGAGGATTCTGCAAGATCGACGGACAGTTCGAGATCGATGACGAAGCGCTGACCGACCTCGGCCTCGTAGGGCAGGATGCCGTGGCGGGCGTGCACGACGACCCCGGTCACGAAGATGGTATCGGTCATCGCAAATCCTCGATCGCTGCCGCCACTTTCAGGGCCTGTACGGTTTCCGACACATCATGGGTCCGGATGATCCGCGCACCGGCCCTGGCCGCCAGAAGATGCGCCGCGATCGAGCCGCCGAGGCGCTGGTCCGGCTCCGATGGGTCCACGGTGCTGATGAATTTCTTGCGCGAGGCCCCGACCAGAAGCGGCAGGCCGAAGCCGCGCAACTGGTCCAGCCGCGCCAGCACCGTCATGCTTTGCTCGGGCGTCTTGCCAAAGCCGATGCCGGGATCGAGCACGATATGATTTTCCGGAATGCCGGCCCTGACGGCGATATCGAGCGAGCGTTCAAAGAACGCGGCAATATCCTGCATGATATCGATGCCGGCGTCGGCGCGCTCGCGGTTGTGCATCACGACGACCGGAGCGCCGCGCCCGGCGACGACTTTCGCCATCTCCGGATCGCGCTGCAGTCCCCAGACGTCATTGGCGAGGGCCGCGCCCAGCCCGAGCGCCCAGCCGACGATCCCGGATTTCATGCTGTCGATGGAAACAGGCGTTCCCAGCGCAATGAGGTCTGCCAGTACCGGTTGCAGCCGCTGCCGTTCTTCCTCGGCGGAAATCGGCTGGGCGCCATAGGGCCGGGTGGATTCCGCGCCGATGTCGATGATGTCGGCGCCCTCGGCGATCATGCGTCGCGCCTGCGCCAGCGCGCGCTCGGGCGCCATGAATTGCCCGCCGTCGGAAAAGGAATCCGGCGTGATATTGAGCACGCCCATCACCGCCGGGGTGGCGCGGGACTTCAGCGCCCGCAACACCGGATGATCGTCAGGCGCCTCGGGGGCGGGACTGGAATGGGTTGCGATCATGCCGTCGCTTTGCGCGGTCCGCGCATGCGAGTCAAGACTTGCGAAGCCCCATTTTGGGGGGATGGCGAGGGACGCGAACCTAGTAGGTGATCTTCAGCGGCAGCTTGCGCGCTTTCTGGATCAGTTGCTCGACGGCTTTTTCCGACGGCAGCATCTGGACCAGCTTGCGCCTGTCGTTGGCATCGCGCATGGCCTGGGCCAGGCGTCCGGGATGGCGATGGGTGAGTTCGCGGACGGTATTGACGCCCGAAGCGCGCAGCAGTTCTGCCTTGGCCTTGCCCATGCCGGGAATCCGCATGCAGTCGGCGAGGTTGGCCCATTCCAGCAACTGCTGTTCGCTGAATCCGGTCTTCGCCGAGAGCTCCTTGCGGCCCTTCGCGGTACGCGCGGCTTCAAGCAGGGCTTCCATGGTGCGAATGCCGGACTTCTTGAGTCTGGCGGCGGCGAAGGCCGTCAGGCCGTCGATCTTCGAGATTGGATATGTCATGATACTCAATATGATAAAGGTGCTTCAGGCGAACTTGCTGAGTCCCGGTGTCCCCGCGATGATCTCGCCCATCTGATCCGCTCCAATTTTGTCGCGACCGAACTTGAAAAGTTCACGGGCAACGCTCTGAATTTCGCCCATGCCGAGACCAAGCCCCATCAGCTTGCTGCCAAGCACCATCAGGCCACCGCCCATCAGCCCGACGAGGCCGCCGCCACCGCTCGGAGCTTCGATGGCCGCTTCCGCACCCGGAATTTTGTCGATCAGTGCCTGAACCTTGTCGGCGGGACCTTCGTTGCGAAGGAAACCCAGAATGATGCCGATCGTTTTGCCCGCAACAGCCCTGTCGATGCCGACCTTTGCGGCCAGCTGTTCAATCAACTCGTCCATCTTGCCCCGCCTCTTGCCGGTTGCTTGCCGGATCGTTGTTTGTGATTTTATCTTGATCCGCTGTGACGTGAATTACAAGCGAGGAGCGCGCGCGAAGGGTCGATTCATCTTCAATCGCGAGCCGAGTGTTGCAGCAATGCAAGAGCAAGCACGAAATTCGCAACAAATTGCCGCGGAGGAGATGTCTGTTCTCATCCGGGAACATCAGATCACACCAAAACCGGTTCGGTCGCATTGCGATGATCCGGTCCAGGCTCATGTAAATCCGCGATGACCGGTTTCATTCGGCTTGCAAGATGCAGTATGATTACAAGGTTGGGCGACCAAACTCCCGATGGCGCGAAGAGGCGGATGCGATGGCAACGACCAAGACTACAGCGACTGAAAACGCGGCCGATACCGACGAGAAGATCTTCATCGGCAAGGGTGAAGCGCCGGCCTGGCTGACGCTCGCACTTGCCAATCGCCACGGTCTCGTCACCGGTGCCACCGGAACGGGAAAAACCGTGTCGTTGCAGGTGATGGCTGAAGGATTTGCTCGCGCCGGGGTGCCAGTGTTCGCGGCCGATATCAAGGGCGATCTCTCGGGCATCTCCGAAGTGGGCGAGCCGAAGGATTTCATCCTCAAGCGCGCCGCGGAAATGGGCCTCAAGTTCCAGCCAGACCAGTTCTCGACGGTTTTCTGGGACGTGTTCGGCGGACAGGGCCATCCGGTGCGGGCCACCGTCACCGAAATGGGGCCGCTGCTGTTGTCGCGGATGCTCGATCTCAACGATGTGCAGGAGGGCGTCCTGAACGTCGCTTTCCGCGTCGCGGATGAAAACGGTCTGGCGCTCATCGACATGAAGGACCTGCGGTCGCTGCTGGATGCGATCGTCCCGGACACGGGCAAGAAGGCCGCCGACGACGGCGAGGACCCGCTGGCTCCGATCCGCAAGGCGGCGCAGAGCTTCGGCAACGTGACCAAGGCCACGGTGGGAACCATTCAGCGTCAGCTCCTGGTGCTGGAGAACCAGGGCGCGACCAAATTTTTCGGTGAGCCGGCGCTGACCTTGAAGGACTTCATGAAGACCGACAGCGATGGCCGCGGCATGGTCAACATACTGGTCGCCGACAAGCTGATGCAGAGCCCGCGCCTCTATGCGACCTTCCTGCTCTGGATGCTGTCGGAACTGTTCGAGGAACTGCCGGAGGTCGGCGACCTGCCGAAGCCGAAGCTGGTGTTCTTCTTCGACGAGGCGCATCTGTTGTTCACCGATGCGCCGAAGGCGCTGATGGACAAGATCGAACAGGTGGTGCGGCTGATCCGCTCCAAGGGCGTCGGCGTGTATTTCGTCACGCAAAATCCGATCGACGTGCCGGACCGGGTGCTCGCGCAGCTCGGCAACCGCGTCCAGCACGCGCTACGCGCCTTCACGCCGCGCGACCAGAAGGCGGTGGCGGCGGCGGCCCAGACATTCAGGCCCAACCCGAAGCTGGATACCGCCCGGGTCATCATGGAATTGGCCAAGGGCGAGGCCCTGGTGTCGTTCCTGGAAGGAGGCGGCACGCCGGCGATGGTCGAACGCGTCATGGTGCGGCCGCCCACCGGACGGATCGGACCGATCACGCCGGAGGAGCGCAAGGCGATCATGGACAAGAGCCCGGTGAAGGGCAAATACGACACCACCATCGATGCCGAATCCGCCTACGAGATTTTGCAGAAGCGGGTGGCGGGTACCGCCGCGCCCGCGCCGGCAGATGGATCGGCCGGCGGCGGTGGCGGTGGGGGTATCTTGGGCCAGATCGGCGCGATCGTCGGGACGATTTTCGGCACCAATGTATCGCGCGGCAAGCTGTCAACCGGGCAGTTGATCGCCCGGAATGTGGCGCGGTCGGTCACCAACAAGGTGGCGGGCGGGATGGTGTCCGATCTCGGCAAGTCGGTGGGCGGCGCGCTCGGCAGCTCGGTCGGCCGCGCCATCGTGCGCGGCACGCTCGGCGGGCTGTTGCGGCGGTAGCAATCAGCGCGAACGGATCGAAAGCCGCGCGATCTCCTTCTGTCGCGTGGAATTCGCTTGCGGCAATCGGCTCGCGTTCAACGCGACACATCTGAATAGATTTGATTCAACGACGGCCGGCCGAAGGCGGGCCGCGCATTGTCGTTTGCAGCGATGGCGACGGCAGCGCTGCCGCATCGAAAACGAGCCGAAACGGCGTCTCTTTCCTTACCCGCCCCCGCAGGGTCCTGCAGGGGAAAGATAGGCGGTAGCGCTGCTTCGAATGAGAATAGGCTTCCGGCCACCACCTCCCAATCTGACCAAAATATCAGCGCCTATGCTGAAACAAAGTGCTATATAGCTCTTGTGCACTTTGCGCTTCTGATGCATTCCTAGCGCGACGACGAAATCTCCTTCGTCACCCGGAATCGCAAAAATGATTCAGCTGTTTACTTGGCCGACGCCGAACGGTCAGAAAGTCCAGATCATGCTCGAGGAGCTCGGCGTGGCCTACGGAGCCGTTCCGATCAATATTTTGCGCGGCGAACAATTCGCGGCGGATTTTCTTGCCATCAGTCCGAACAACAAGATCCCCGCGATTACGG
>JAQGJF010000498.1 GCA_028290765.1 Tardiphaga sp. | reverse complement strand
GTGACCGCACCTTGCGGACCCACCGCTTCCGGCGGACGCATGCCGTAACCGTCGGGATTGCCGCGCTCGGGCGGCGCGCGATCGGAATAGATCACCGGCGGCGGACCCATCGGGCGGCCGTAACGCGGATCATCCGGCGACATCACCGGGCCCTGCGGCACGGTGCGGTCGGAATAGACCGGCGCGCCGGTCGGGCGGCCATAGCGCGGATCGTCCGGCGACAGCACCGGACCGGGCGGCGGCAGCGCGGTGGCGCCGCGCGCCGGCGGCGCTTCGTCGTCGTCGAGCGCGTCGAAATCCGGCATCGCATCCATCGCGCCCGGGCGGCGATTGTAATCGGCGGGATAGGGCGCGGGCGCGCTCGAATACGGACCGGGCGAAGGATAGCCTTGCGGATACCCCTGCTGCGCGAACGCAACAGAAGTTCCCGCAGCGGTTGCAGCCACCGCTGCGCAGATCGTCAGAATGCGTGTGATCATCATCGCCCTTGTATAAATCCAAGCCGACACCGGACCGTTAATGGCAGATGCCGCAGGATAGCGGCGCATTCAAGACAATTCCGCGAAATCGCTCGGGATTTCGTCTCATTGCCGCGATCAATATTGAGCGAACCGGCCGTGACGGCGGCAAAAGGGTCCGCCGGTCATTTTTAACGAGCGGGTTCCCGCACTTGCGCTATTCTGGATTCACCCTGATTCGCAGTGACTTGGCGTTGGCGACGATCGCCGCACCGCGAGGCAGATGATCCCTGTGTTGTCACCGCGTCCCAGATGGCTCGAGAACCTTCGCACCAGACGAAGGCGGAACACCCGTCATGCTGCCCGGCCTCCGTTTCCTGTTCGTTGCGATCGTGCTGTCGATGTCGATGTTGATTTTCGGCCTTGGTGCGGCGGCGCTGCTGCGCTCCGCGCACGAGGAATTTGCCAGCCTGCCGAACAGGCGCGCCCAGCCCGAGCCGGTGTTCGCCCAGCCTGTGGAAACCACGAGGCCGACGCTGGCGCTGCTGCGCGTGGATACTCCGCCGGGCCAGAGCAATCCTGACCGTTCGGCAGCGCCCCCCGAACAGCCGTCGTCGAGCGCGGCGGAACCGGAAAAATCGGCGGAACCGGAAAAATTGGCCGCGCTGAATACGGCGGCTCCGTCCGAAGAAAAACCGAAGCCAGCCGATCAGCCGACAGAACCGTCCGCCGAGGCGCCCGCATCAATCGAAACGCCGGCGCGCGCCGAGACCGCCGTTCCGCCGCTCGAAGTTCAAGCCGCGGCGATAGAGACGACTGCGACCGCCGAGCCCTCGAGCCTGCCGGCCGACGCCAGCGCCAAAGCCGCCGCCATGAAGATCGCCACGCTGGGCGGACCCGAGGTAACCATCGACCCGAAAGCGGCTTCGAAAACGCCGCTGGCAACGTCCGGCAAGCGCGCACAAACGCGCCCCCGGATCAAACGACGCCGGATCGTGCGCCCCCGAATCGTTCCGCCAAAACCCGTTACGCTCGGATTTTTCGAGCCCCTGCCGGTACCCGATCGTCCCACCCGGCAAAACTGAGCGGCATTACGCCGGGCCGGTCGCGACCGGCGGTCCTTCCGGCAAGCCCCATTCGGCCCAGGATCCGTCATACAGCGCGGTGCCGCGCACGCCCAACCGATACAGCGCCAGCGTCAGCACCGCGGCCGAGACGCCGGAGCCGCAGGTGGTCACGATCGGTCGCGCCAGATCGACGCCAGCGCCGGTGAACGCCTTGCGCAATTCCTCGAGCGGTCTCATCGCGCCCGTCGAAGCATCGAATAACTCGCCATAGGGCACGTTGCGGCTGCCAGGAATATGACCCGAGCGCAGCCCGGGCCTCGGCTCGGCCACGCTGCCCTCGAAGCGCGGGCGCGGACGGGCATCGACAAGTTGCTCGGCGTGGCTCGTCAGGTTGCCAACCAGCTCCTGCCGGCTGCGCACGAAATCCGGGTCGAGTTTCGCCTCGAAGCGCCCCTGCTTCGATACGACCTTGCCGGAATGAGTCGGGCGGCCCTCGCGCAGCCATTTCTGCAATCCGCCGTCCAGTACCTTTACCTTGGTGTGGCCGAACGACAGAAACATCCACCACGCCCGCGGCGCAGCGACCCAGCCGCCAGCATCATAGGCCACCACGGTGTTGCCGGAGGAAATGCCGAGTTCGGCGACGTCATGCGCGAACTGCTTCGCATCGGGATACATATGCGGCAGGGAATCGGCCCGGTCGGCGATCTCGTCGACGTTGAAGAACACCGCGCCGGGAATATGGACCTTGAGGTAGTCGTCCGCAGGCAGCGGTAGCACGCCCGGCAGCTTGAACGACGCATCGATGATCCGCACTTTCGGATCGTCGAGACGGGCCGCGAGCCAGTCTGTGGAAACCAGCGGGTCGTCGTTCGATGCCATGGCGTTGCCTTCTGCTGATCGGATCCGGGATTCCTGTGTATCAGGAAAACCGGGACCGCGACTATCGCAGGCAGAGCGTGGTCGAGGCGCGTCGCGCACGGAATCCGGCGCCGGCAGCGATGCTAGGCAATCAGGCGTTGGCGACCGCGATCACGAACTGATGATCGCCGCGATATATCCGCAGGGTTTGCCCCTCCAGCCAGGCCTCGTCGCGGGCCAGGTCGCGCAGCGCCCTGACGCGCTGCAAGGCCTGGTCGCGCTCCATTCCACGCGGCAGCGAACGCGCCTTGTGCAGTTCGGTGCGCGCCGCATGGCGATAGGCACAGGAACGGCGAAAGAACAGCAGATTGCTCATGGCAGGCCTCATCGATCGGATGCCGCATGATCAATCCGGGTCCATGAACCTCGCCTGAAATCGGCTTTCAGGCGAGGTTCATCTTCCGTGGTCGGGAACTCACGAAAGTTCCCTACCCGGTATATTCGAGGACGTTCAACCCGCCATTCCAGTCGCTCATATACATGACGCCATTGCTCTGCACGTTGATGTCGCAGGACTGCGGCGCCAGCGCGTTGCCGGGCCTGGGGTCGAGAATTTTCGCGGGTGGCGGCGCCACGAAGCTAGCGGTTTCCTTGGGCGCAAAAGCATCGCGGATGTCGAAGATGCGCAAGCCCGCATTGTGGTAGGTGGCGAACAGCATCTCTTCGCTCTGAAAACTCTCCGGCCGGTTTTCATGCAGGTTATGCGGCCCGAAATTTTCGCCGGGACGGCACCAGGATTGCTCGGTCGGATTGGGCAGCGTCGAAATCGAGACCGGGTTTTCCGGCACGCGTACGTCATAGAGCCAGGTGTAGCTCAGCCCTTTCGAACAGTTGAAGCCGTTGGACTCTTCCAGCATCACCGCCAGCTTCCGGCCCGGCAGCGGCAACGGCGTGTGGGTGCCGCCGGAAAAGGGCGGCGAGGTGTTGACGCGCGACACCACCTTGATGCTGGCTGGATCGGCAATATTCAGAATCGTAAATCCGCCATCGCGCCATGCGGCGTAGCCGAGGTCGCCCGCCACGATCATGTGATGCAGCGCCACGCGATTCTTCCAGCTCGGCACTTCGCCGCCCTCGCGCCACATCCCCGGTATCCACCAGCGCCCGGCGATCACCGGCTTGGTCGGCTCCTTCATGTCGACGATCACCAGCATATGATCGGTGAAGCCGTCCATATGCGCCGAAACATAGGCGTAGCGGCCGCCGGTCCACCACAGCCGGTTGAGGCCGATGCCGGGAATCGGCAAAAATGCAATCTCGACCGGCGCGGCCGGCTTGGAGATGTCGTAGAATTTCAATCCGGCGGTGAAATCCGCCCGTCCCGATACGCTGCCGGCATAGGACTGGCCGTAATAGGAGAACGACGGATTGTATTTGCCGATGGTCGGGATGTCGGCGCCGCAGACGATCAGCATCAAATCGCCATTGGTCTGCAGATGATGCGTTCGCGTATTCGGCGGTGCGGCGACGAACTGCAGTGGCTTCGGTTTCGACGGATCGGCCACGTCCATGATCGTAAAGCCGTTGCTGAACATGTGGCCGACATAAAGATGATTGCGGCTGACCATGACCTGGACGCCGTCGGGACGGCCGCCCTGGTCGCTGAAGGCGAGATGCTTGATCTTGCCGGTGGGTGTTGGCGCGGCGCCGCGAACGATCGAAGGAAGCGCGACGGCGGCCGAAAAGCCGGCGATGGCGCCCAAGGCTGAGCGTCGACTGACAGACATGATGTGATCCTGGGGTTTCCGCGGAATTGTTTTGATTATTATGTGTCTCGGAACATAGGCGCCGACTTGTCCACAGGTCAATTCAAGGCGCGCCCTTTGCCCTCATAGAAATGCATCGCGCCGCACCATGCGGCGGCCGGGAGGCCGTGAACCCAACTCCGTTTGGATGCGACCACCGGCAGCGGCATCTTCCGCCTCAGGGTATTTTCATGATGAGAAATTTTGGCTTCGCGGTTCTGCTCGCCATGGCCTGTCTGGCGCCACGCGCCGAGGCCGGCTGCATCATCTCGCCGGAAGGAAAATCCATCAACGTCGTCACCGACAACGGCGCCGGCGGAGAGAAGAATTGCGCGGTGAAGTGCCAGGTCGACACCAAAATCGGCGTGCAGCAGATCAGTTGCGGCGGCAACACGCCGCCGCTCGCAAAGGCGCATTCGCTGTGCGATTTCGACAAGCCCGAGCCGTATTACAAGAAAGTCATTTCCTCGGAAGACAGCTGCAAGGGCGGCAGAGCCGCGACCGCGCCGGCCGCGCCGGCGCCTGTCGCCACGGCGCCGGCGGTCAAGTCCGGCAGCTTCATCTGCCGGATTTCCGCCGACGGCCATTCGTTCGACGCGATGATCGCCAATCCCTATCCGACGGAAACGAGCTGCCAGGTGAATTGCCAGATCTCGACCACCGTTGCCGGCACCACGGAGCAATCCTCCTGCACCAAAAACGTCGCGCCCGGCGTTGGCGAAGTCGTGCTGTGTTCGCACAGCTTCGACAAAGGCAAGCTCGTGAAGGTGGTCAGCGGCAGCGGCGAATGCATCAACCCGACGCCGAAGCCTGCAGCCGCCGACGAGGCCGACGACACGGACGACGACGAGTTGCAGAAGGCGGCGCAGGATCCGGCCAAGATGTTGGAGTTCATGCGCAAGCAGATGGACCCCGAAACGCGCAAGCTGTTCGACAAGGCGAACAAGCGCTAGCGGGGATGGGGTAGAGGCCTTCCTTACGACTTGGCCTTGCGCGGCTCGACTTTTTCCACCGGGCCGCCGGCGTCACGCCAGGCGGCGAAGCCGCCGCCGAGATGTGCCACCGGCTTCAGTCCCATGTCGTGCGCGGTCTTGGCCGCCAGCGCCGAGCGCATGCCGCCGGCGCAGTGG
>JAQGJF010000496.1 GCA_028290765.1 Tardiphaga sp. | reverse complement strand
GCATATTCCGGCATCGGCATCAATCCGCATTACGGCACGCCGAAAGGGGCGTGGCAGCGTAGCGTTGGTCACGTGCCGGGAGGCTCGTCGTCGGGCGCGGCGGTGTCCATCATCGACGGCATGGCGCATGGTGCTCTGGGCACCGACACCGGCGGGTCGTGCCGGATTCCGGCGGCGTTCAACGGCATCGTCGGCTTCAAGCCGACCCAGCGCCGGGTGCCGCTCGACGGCGCGGTGCCGCTGTCGTCGACGCTTGACAGTATCGGGCCGCTGGCGCGTAGCGTCGCCTGCTGCGCCGTGCTCGATGCCGTGCTGGCGGATGAGCCGATCCGGCCGCTGCAGCCGCGCTCCATCAAGGGCATGCGCCTGGCGGTACCCACCACGATTGCGCTCGACGATCTCGACGATGCGGTGGCGGCCGCGTTCGAGCGGGCGCTCGAGACCCTGGCGAAGCAGGGTGCGCTGATTGAACGCATCGAGGTCCCGGAATTTCTCGATATCGCGCCGATGAGCGCCAAGGGCGGCTTTGCCGCGGCGGAAAGCTATGCCTGGCATCGTTATTTGATAACGGCCAAAGGCGACGTCTACGATCCACGGGTGTCGGTGCGGATCCTGCGCGGCGAAAGCCAGAGCGCGGCCGACTACATTGATCTGGTCAATGCGCGCAAATCGCTGGTGACCCGCGCCAATGCCCGGCTGGCTCCTTACGATGCGCTGGTGCTGCCGACCACCGCCAACACGCCTCCCAAAATTTCCGACATGGCCGACGACAAGGCTTTCACCAGGTCGAACCTGCTGGCGCTGCGCAACTGCACCCTGATCAACATGATCGACGGTTGCGCGATTTCGCTGCCGGCGCACCGCGACGGCGAGGTACCGGTCGGCCTGATGCTGGCGGCATCGGGCGGGTCGGATCGCCGGATCTTCGAACTCGCGGCCGGCATGGAAAACATCCTCCGCGGCTGACTTCTGCTTCAAGGAAACCTTCAATGACTGCATGTGATATCGCGTTCACGCTGGACGCCCGGGGCAACCGCACACCCCTGACGCTGCCGATCCGGCAGGCGGTGATCGCCGGCTGGACCGGCCGCGATCCGGTGGCGCGTGACAAGCATATCGCCGAGCTCGAGGCGATCGGCATCGCTCGCCCGGCCTCGACGCCGATCTACTATCGGGTTGCGGCGAGCCGGCTCACCACGGCCGGCAGCATCGAATGCTCGGGTGTGGATTCCAGCGGCGAAGTCGAATTCGTGCTGATCGGCTCGAAAGGCCGCATCTATGTCGGTGTCGGCTCCGATCACACCGACCGCAAGGTCGAGACCTATAACATCACGGTATCGAAGCAGATGTGCGACAAGCCGCTGGCGCCGGTGCTGTGGGACCTCGACGAGGTCGCCGGCCATTGGGACGCGATCACGCTGCGCTCGTTCGCCACCATCGACGGCGAGCGGGTGCTGTACCAGGAAGGCCAGCTCGACGGCATGCTGCCGGTGGCCGACCTCGTCCAGCGCGGCTTTGGCGGAGCGGGATTGCCCGATGGCTGCGCCATGTTCGGCGGCACCTTCGCCGCCAAAGGCGGCATCCGCTCGGCCAGCCGCTTTGATTTTGAAATCGAGGACCCCGTGCTCAAGCGCAGTATTCGCCACGGCTATGACGTGGTGACGTTGCCGGTGCTGGGCTGAGGCGCGGACCTTCTTCCCGGAAATCGGGTGGTTTGAGCCGGCCAGGTCTGCGATCCTTTCCACAATGACGGGAAAGGACAGCATCATGATGCAGGCCCACGAACCATCTTTACCGGCCTCAACGGCCGGCATGGCCGACAGCACCGCGATCCGCTTCGCCATCGGCAAATGCTCGCTCGGATCGGTCCTGGTAGCGACCTCGGGCAAAGGCATCTGCGCCATTCTGCTGGGTGATGATCCCACCGTGCTGCTCGATGATCTGCACGGCCGTTTCCCTTACGCCGGGATCGCCGCCGGGGACGACGACCTGGCGCGATTGGCGACGAAGGTCATAGGCTTTGTCGAAGCTCCGACGGCCGGCCTCGATTGGCCGCTGGACATCAAGGGCACCGCGTTCCAGCGCCGGGTCTGGCAGGTGCTGCGCGACATTCCACCCGGCTCGACCGCGAGCTACGCCGATGTGGCGGCCAGGCTCGGGTCGCCGAAGGCGGTTCGTGCCGTGGCGCAGGCTTGCGCCAGCAACAGCATCGCGGTCGCGATACCCTGCCACCGGGTGATCCGCAGCGACGGCGGGCTGTCGGGCTATCGCTGGGGCGTCGCGCGCAAACAGGCGTTGCTGGTAAGGGAGGCCGCGATATGACTATTGCCAAGACAAAACGAGCCGACTTCACGCCGGGCTCCGCAGTTGCCGCAGGCCTCGATTCGATCGACTGGAACCGGATCAGCGGCGAATTGGATGCCCAGGGATGTGCGGTGATCGACGGGTTGCTGTCGCCGCAACAGTGCCTGGCGCTGGCCGCGCTCTATCCCGACGACAGCCGCTTTCGCAGCCGCGTGGTGATGGGCCGCCATGGTTTTGGCCGCGGCGAATACAAGTATTTTTCCTATCCGTTGCCCGAGCCGATTGCCGAATTGCGGCCGGCGCTCTACGCGCCGCTCCGCGAGGTCGCCAATCGCTGGAACGAGACGATGGGCATCGACATCCGCTATCCGGAGCGGCATCAGGCCTTTCTGGAGCGATGTCACGCCGCCGGCCAGACCAGGCCGACGCCGCTGCTGCTGCAATACAGCGTCGACGACTACAATTGCCTGCACCAGGATCTCTATGGCGAGCACGTGTTCCCGCTGCAGGTGGCGATCCTGCTGTCCGAACCGGGCCGGGATTTCACCGGCGGTGAATTCGTTTTGACCGAGCAGCGGCCGCGGATGCAGTCGCGTCCCGAGGTGGTGCCGTTGCGCCAGGGCGACGCGGTGGTGTTTGCCGTGCATCACCGGCCGGTGCAGGGGACACGCGGATTCTATCGGGTTAACCTGCGCCACGGCGTCAGCCGGATCAGGTCCGGTCACCGCCATACCGTGGGCGTGATCTTCCATGATGCCAAATGAGTTCCAGACCCGTAAGTTCCGGACGAGTGAGTGCCTGTGACCGCCGATCTGTTTGCTGATGTTCCCGACCTTCGCCCGGCCCAGGAAACCATGGCCGAAAGGGCCATGCTGCTGCGCGGCTTTGCGCGGACGATCGAAACCGATCTGATCGCCGCGTTGCGCGATATCGTAACGCAAGCGCCGTTCCGCCACATGGTGACGCCGGGCGGCCACCAGATGTCGGTGGCGATGACCAATTGCGGCAGCAAAGGCTGGGTCACCGATCGCCGCGGCTATCGCTACGACGGAACTGACCCGGAAACCGGAAAGCCCTGGCCGGCGATGCCGCCGTCGTTTCGCGATCTCGCAGAGCGGGCGGCGGCGCAGGCCGGCTTTGACGGATTTGCGCCGGAGGCCTGTCTGGTCAACCGGTACGTGCCCGGTGCGAAAATGTCGCTGCACCAGGACAAGGACGAACTCGATCTCACGGCCCCCATTGTCTCGGTGTCTTTGGGCCTGCCGGCGACCTTCCTGTTTGGCGGACTCTCGCGCAAGGAAACACCGCGCCGCTACCGGCTGGAGCATGGCGACATCGCGGTGTGGGGCGGGGCGTCGCGGCTGATGTTTCACGGCGTCGCGCCGCTCGCCGACGGCGAGCATCCGCTGCTGGGCCGGCAACGCATCAACCTGACGTTTCGCAAGGTGCTGTGAACGGGACATATTGCCCCAGTGACGCCGGGTGGCCCCGCCTTCGCTTTGCTTAGAAGCTGGCTCCGGCCTATCGTGGTGGTCTGAGGCGACAGGGGCGAGTTCGACATGCCGGCCGACGCGACCACCAAGAGCACCAGCCGATCCGGGGTGTATCTCGCCGTTCTGCAGCTGGCACTGACGCTGGGCTGGACCGTCTATGTGATCTACCTGCCGAAGCTGGCGGCGGAGGTCGGAATTGCGCCGACCGCGGTGATCTTCATCCTGATGATGGATCAGCTGATCTTCACCATTACCGATACCGCGATGGGCATCGCCGCCGACCGCATCGCGCCGTTTGTCGGACGTCTCGGTGTGCTGGTCGGAACGCTCACGGCTGTCTCATGCGCGGCGTTCGTGGCTTTGCCATTTGTGGCCGGCACCGGCCCGCAGGCCCAATTCTTCTTCATCGCGCTGATCGTGATCTGGACCGCGACGTCCTCAGCGCTGCGCGCGCCGCCGCTGACGCTGCTCGGCAAATACGGTGCGCGGCCCTCGCTGCCGTTCCTGTCGGCGCTGGTCATGCTCGGCTATGGCGTGGCCGGGGCATTGTCGCCCTATCTCGGTGTACTGCTGCGCGACGAGGATGCGCGGTTGCCCTTCATTATTTCCAGCGCGGTGCTGCTGCTGGTCGCGCTGGCCCTGTCGAAGGTCGAACGCGACCTCGCCGGGCGATCGCCGCCGTCAAGCTTGGCATCCGCCGTGGTGACAAAACCGCTGGGCAAGGTACCGGCGATCTTCATCGCCTCCATGGTGATCCTCGCGCTGGGCTACCAGTTCCATTTCAGCGTCAACAGCGCGCCGTTCTTCCTGCGCTTTGCCAACGCCGCCGATCTGCAATGGCTGATGCCGGTGTTCTGGATCGGCTTCAACATCGCGATGTTTCCGGCCAGCCTCGTCGTCAAGCGCCGCGGCGGGCTGATCGTGATGGGCGCCGCCGGGCTGCTCGGCGCCGGCGCCGTGGTCGGCGCCGAAATCGCCGGCAACCTCAATACCCTGATCGCGGCCCAGTTCGTCGCGGGCGCGGCCTGGGGCTGCATGCTGATGAGCGCGGTGTCCGCGGCATTGGCGATCGGCCAGACCGGCGCCGAGGGCAAGGTGGTCGGACTGGTGTTTTCGGCGCTGGCGCTTGCCACCTTCGCGCGGCTGGCGGCGGTGGCGGGCGGCCTGCAGCGGCTGCCGGAATATGCACCGCTGCTGCACTGGGCACCGGTGGCGTGCTGGTCGGTGGCCGGCGCGGGTTTGCTGGTGCTGGCCGCTTCGCATGTGCAGCGCCGGGTGCGGGCTGCGCAGACAACTTAGGAGAACCGATCACGGGGAGAAGCCGCATGCGCAAACTCCGTCCTGTCGGCGCGACACGCCGTGCGATCCCGGCATTGGCGGGGGCGCTGATGTGTTCGGCGGCCTTCGCCGACGGGCCCGCGATCCAGCCGTCTGGTCTGTCCCGCATCGGCACGGTCGACGAGCGGTTTCAGTCCTACAACATCGAGATGGTCGAAATCACCGGCGGGCGGTTTTGGCGGCCATACGATTCCGGAACGGCGTCGTCGCCTGCAGGTTCGAAGCCGGATCTGTTTGCCTACCGGCTGCCGATCGATCTGACCAGCGCCCGGTTGCGCAAGGTCGCCGCGGCATTGGCACCGGTCTACCTGCGCGTCAGCGGCACCTGGGCCAACAGCACTTATTTTGCCGATTCCGATACGCTGCCACCCGCTCCGCCCGCCGGATTCAATGGTCTCCTGACCCGCCAGCAATGGCGCGGCGTGGTGGATTTCGCGCAGGCCGTCGATGCGCGGATCGTGACCTCCTTCGCCATCAGTGCGGGGACTCGCGACGCCGCCGGCGCGTGGACGCCGGACCAGGCCCGTCATCTGCTGCGCTATACGCATTCGGTCGGGGGCCGCATCGCCGCCGCCGAATTCATGAACGAACCCGATCTGATCTCGATCAGCGGCGCGCCGCCGGGCTTTGACGCGGCGGCCTATGGACGCGACTTCAAGACCTTTGTTTCGTTTGCCCGGCAGGCGGCGCCCGAGATGGCGATCCTCGGGCCCGGCGCCGCGGGCGACGAGACCGCCATCTCGAATCTGCTCGCGGCATCGGGTCCCGGTCTCGATGTGTTTTCCTATCATTTCTACGGCGCGCTGTCGGAGCGTTGCACGGCTGGAACCACGCCGGACGCCGCACTTTCCGAAGATTGGCTGGCGCGTACCGACAAGGCGCTCGCATTGAGCCGGCGCCTTCGCGATCGCTTCGAGCCGGGCAAGCCGGTCTGGCTGACCGAAACCGCGCAGGCGGCATGCGGCGGCGACCGCTGGGCGGCGACGTTTCTGGATACGTTCCGCTACCTCGACCAGATGGGACGGCTGGCGAAAGCCGGAGTCCAGGTGGTGATGCATAACACGCTGGCGGCCAGCGATTACGGCCTGCTCGACCAGACGACGCAGACGCCGCGGCCGAATTACTGGGGTGCGCTGCTGTGGCGGCAGTTGATGGGAACCGGCGTGCTCGAGGCGGGCGTGTCGACTGAGGCTGGTCTGCACGTTTATGCCCACTGCCAGCGCGGCACGCCGGGCGGCGTCGCGCTGCTGGTGATCAATACCGATCGTGCCGCGTCGCGCGGGCTGGCGATCGCGGGCGCGTCGCAGCGCTTCAGGCTGGAAGCGGCGGGAATTCAGGACGGCGTCGCGGCGCTCAACGGGGTTCCGCTGGCACTTTCCGACACCAGTGATCTGCCGCGCCTGACCGGCGTCGCGACCACCGCCGGCGAGGTGACGTTCGCGCCGGCCACGATCACGTTTCTGGCGGTGCCGGCGGCGGGAAACGCAGCCTGCCGGGATTGACCGGCTACGATTGGCGATCTTGGCATCGGCGATCCGCCATGCCATCCTTCGAGACAACAATGAAGAGAGCCGGGAGAAAGCGCGTGGTCCGCCACCTTTATTTGCTGGGGTCGATGTTGATCGTCGCGCTGGGTGCGGCGATGCCCGCGCAGGCCGAAGACCCCAAGCCGTGCCTCGACATTGTCCGGCGATTTGAAGCGATCAAGCCGCAGATTTCGGCGATCGAAGTGTCGCTGACGCTGTTTTCGGCCGTCGACGCCAATTGCTCCGCTCTGGTGACCGAACTGCTCGACCACGGCGCGTCGCTCGACGCGCGCGACCGCTTCGGCGCCCGGCCGCTCAGCCATGCCGCGCGGTTCGGCCATCTGGCGATGGTCGATTTCTTGCTGGCGCGAGGCGCGCCGATCGATGCGCGCAATCTGGCCGGCGCCACCGCTTTGTATGTCGCCGCGGAAAATAACCGGACTTCGGCGGCGCAGCGGCTCATCGAGCGCGGCGCCGATGTCAATCTGCCCGGGCGCAGCGGGGTCACGCCGGTTTCCGCCGCTGCGTTCAGAGGCAATGACGCGATCGTCGAAGCGCTGCTGGCGCGCGGCGCCGCCGATCGCGAGCCCGACCAGACCGGCAAGACGCCGATCGTTTACGCGGCGGCAGCCGCCCGGCTCGATGTGGTGATGCGGTTGCTGTCGCGGCGGATCGACGTCAATGCCCGCTACCCCAACGAGCTGACCTTGCTGATGTGGGCCTGCGGTCCGGATGAAGCGACGCCGGAAGCCGAGGCGGTCAAGGTGGTGCAGCGCCTGCTGGAGGCTGGCGCCTCGGTCGACGACCGCGACGACAGGGGACGCACCGCGCTGATGATCGCCGCCGAAGGCGGCCGTTCGGGCATTGTCGACGTGCTGCTGGCGCGCGGCGCCGATCGATCGCTCAAGGACAAGGCCGGAAAACGCGCCGGCGACCTGACGGTGCTGACCGCGTTGCGCGAACGGCTGGCGCCGTGAAGCACGGCCCAGGTTGCTACACCGATCCGACATGGAACTGTTTCCGGTGGCTTTCCGGGTTTGCACGCCATGTTTTTCCGGAGTGACGGCTTCCCAGGGTCTCCGACGGATATTCTCCAAACAGCGAATGGTAATAATGCGAGAACCGTCCGAGCTCGATGAAACCTTGCTGCAACGCGATCTCGGCGACGGTGACTGCGGCGGGATCGCTATGTCGCAAAACCGAGTGAATCGCTCCTAACCGTTTGTGACGCAGAAACGTGACGGGTCCGAAACCCACGACATCGTAAAAAGCACGATGCAAGGTTCGTCGCGACACATTGAACGCCGCGCAGATCTCCGAAATGTGGACGGGCCGCGCGCCCGCCGTCGCCAGGTGGTTCTCGACATCCCGGACCAGCCGAAGCGCCGACGGCAACGGCCCTCTTGTGTCCGA
>JAQGJF010000491.1 GCA_028290765.1 Tardiphaga sp. | reverse complement strand
GGTGAACGCCACCAGGATCACGTCGAACCCCGTCAAGTCCGCGGTGGGGCTGGTGATCAATTCCCCCAGCTGCCGCGACATGCTGATCTCGGCGCCGAGCGGCCGCACCAGCGCCACGCGAGGTCCGGCGATCCGATGCTTGAGCAACACGACGGCCGCCCCGAGAAGCAGCGATTCCAGGGCGTTGGTCAGCAGGATCGGCCTGGAAAAATACCAGCGCCCGCCCAGGATCATGAACGCCAGGATGCCGTGGACCAGGATGGCCACGAAGGTTGTCTCGGCCAGCTTCTTGTCCAGGTTCCCGTGCACCCGCCAGGCGAACACGATGACGGAGAGAAGGCACGCCAGGTTGAAAACCAGATGGACCTGATAGGCGAGCGGCAGGCTGGCGACATTCAAGGTATGCAAGTAGACGCCGATGTCGAAGGCTTCGGCTCCGAGCACCGCGGCGACGACCAACAGAACGAGTTCCACCGACCGCAGTCGCGAGGGTCTCGTGGCGCGCGCAGCGCCATGATCATCCAACGTTACAGACACCATAGGTGGTCCCCCAGGACCTTCGTCGGCCATTTGGGCGCATCATACGCAATAGAAGCGGCCCGATCACCCACGTAGACACTTCATTATTCTTACTGATCGACGAACGCTGTGCGTCAAAATGTGACACCGCGACGCCCCGACCCGCGGCGATGCAAAATTTGGCGCAGGTCAGATCGACCCTGGCTACATCCGAGTGGCGCGGATGAGCTTCTCTCCGGCGTGGCGCGCTACGCTCGGAGGCTCCGTTTCACCTCGACGGCTGCCCAAAGAGTTAGGACGGAATATTTGGGTAAAGGCATCCGCCCTCGGGCCCGAAAGATCACAGACTGATCGGTGATTGAAGTTTCGAATTGCATAGTACAGCTGCCAAACAGGGTTAGCGCGGGGCCAAAGATACAAGTTTGGCACGGCTGATGGTTGTCCAAAGCGGTTGGCGTCAGCCCTGGGCTACGCGGCCCTCCGCTTAAATCTCAATCACCCGTCAAGACCACCTGGGTTGATGCAATGATGCGGAGCTCCCTTGGCTCTCGAAGAGGTTCTGGTAAGGTGACGGTGTGCTGAAGTGGCTGCGCCGCCTGTTCTTCAATCATGAGTCGGGACGGCCTGAGTTGGCCGGGCGTTGTCGTGTGTCGAAAGTACGGACGGCGACGATGTTCTTCAAATGACGGCCTCGACAACACACGAGAGTTCCGGAGGTCTTGGCGCGAAGGCTGCGACCGTCGTCGCTGCGGGCGTTATTATTCGACTGTTGCTGCTCATGCTGGTCGATCCGGCTCAGTCGGCGTTCGGCGGCGACGCCGCGTCCTACGTGGCCGAGGCGCGCCGGATTCTCGCCGGACATTGGCCCGGCGCCTTCCGGCCGCCGCTCTATCCGGCCTTTCTCGCGTTGACGCTGCCGCTCGGCTGGTGGGCGCCCTTGGTGGCACAGTCCGCGTTGACGATCGGATCGGGGGTCGCTGCTACGTTACGGGGGCGCTTTCTCTGCGGGCTGTTGATCGCGAGTTGTCCGTTCCTCGCCCTGTTCGACTTCCGGCTGCTTTCCGAGTCGCTCTACATCAACCTGGCCTTCCTCGCGTGGCTAGCGCCGATTCCTATAGTGTCGGGGTTGCTGCTCGGAGCTGCGATTCTTACGCGCAACACGCTCTTGCTGTTGCCTTTGTTCGCCCTCGTCGCGCTCCGGACCCGGCAATCAGCCATCGTCGCCGTGGTGGCGTACCTCGTGGTGGCGCCATGGCTTTTCCTGGCAGGATCTGCCGGCGGCGGCATGGGCTTGAACCTCTGGATCGGGACCTGGGAGCGGAACGGTGACTGGTATCTCAATGGCCTTGAGCACCCGGATTTCCCGCCTTATGCCTTCGCCTCGGCCGCAGAAGAGCGGACCGTCCGCTCCCACTGGCTGGACGACCCGACGCTTCGGCGCGTCGCCGTCGACCGGATCGAGCATCATCCCATGGCCGTGGCGATGACATGGGTCGAACGATATCCCCGCCTTTGGATCGGAACTCGGTCAGACATCATCCCTTTCCGGCTAGCGAGGGGAAGCCTCGCGTGGACGCTGATCAAGGCGGCGTTCTTTTCATTGAACGCGGCGCTCCTGGCCTTTGGCCTATGGGGCGCCCTGAAACCTGACCGCTTCCTTGTGCCCGTCATCTACGTGGCGCTGTTCTACGTCCCCTTCCACAACGTGGAGACGCGCTATTCGTTGATCGCGCTGCCGTTCCTAATGTGCCTGGGCGCGAGACGGCTGGCAGGTCTTCACATTGCGGTACCGTTCTGGCGTGTGTCGCGGCATCGCGCGAACGGCTCGGCATATGTCTGTTTGTGGGAAAGGTTGCGGTAGTCGCTACCGCGATGACGATTCGCCTATCGAAGGCCATTCAGTGGCTAGCGCAGCGCCTTGATCCGCAAGCGGACCGCGGCGATGCCCCCCCTGGGCTGGCAGGCTGTGCGGCGAAGTTCGAAGGGACGTCCGCGGCCGCGGGCCACGTCGATCGCGTAGCTGCTGAGCGCCAGCAGGCCCAAGGCGACCCAAAGCGCGGTCGATAGCAGGGCGCTTCGATCTGATCTGCATCGGAAGCCAAAGGCGCCGAGCACAGGCTGCGGCGATAGCCGCTAACCGTCGAGCCACGATTGAAACATCAAGACGGTCCAGAGGCGGGTATCCCAATTGCGTTCGCCGCTGAGATGCTGCGCCCAGACCTTGCGCACTTCCGCCGGCTGGAAGACGCCCTGGGTCGTCAATCGTTGCTCGCTCAGCAGGTCCTCGGCCCAGGGTCGCAGCTCTCCGCGCAGCCATTGGGCGACGGGAACGGCAAAGCCCTGCTTCGGCCTTTCGAACATGGCCGGCGGCACGTAGCGGCTGAGGACGCCGCGAAGCACACGTTTGCCTATGCCGCCCCTGACCTTCATCGCCATCGGCAAGCTCCAGGCGAACTTCAGAACGTCGCGATCCAAAAAAGGGGCGCGCACTTCAAGGCTGCTGGCCATGCTGGCGCGATCGACCTTCACTAGAATGTCGTCGGGCAGGTAGTACTGGGTGTCCAGGCACATCGCGCGCTCAATGAAGCTCGAGCCGCGCGGTAATCGAAGGTCGCTCTTCAACATTCCGCCGCCCGCTGGGGCCTGAAGGACGCTGCCCGGATGCTCCCACACGGAAAGCAGCTGGTTCAGGAAATCGCTGTCGTCCGTCGCGCCCGCCTTCTCGGCCCACTTGTGCAGTTTGTCGCCAGCGCGGCCGGAACCAAGCTCCCGCGGCAGGAACGGCGTCAGGGCCGCCCCTCTTGTCCAAGTCTCCGGTGGGACAGCCTGGATACAGGCCTTCAGCGCGCGGCGAAGCGGCAAGGGAACCTGGGCGATCCGGCCCCAAGCTGATCCGAGAAAATACCGATTGTAGCCCCCGAAGACCTCGTCGCCGCCGTCGCCCGACAGCGCCACGGTCACGCTCGAGCGGGCCAAGCTTGAGACCAGGAACGTCGGCACTTGAGAAGAATCCGCGAAGGGTTCGCCATAGATGGCGCCCAGCCTTGGAATGACACTCAACGCCTGCTCGGGGCCGACGTACAGCTCGGTGTGGTCGGTGCCGATGGCCCCCGCGATCGCGCTCGCGTGCTCGGCTTCATTGAGCTCCTTGTCCCAACTGCCGATGGTGAACGTCTTCACCGGCCGCGAAGACTGGCTCTGCATCAAGGCGGTCACGAGCGAGGAGTCTATGCCGCCCGAGAGCAGGCTCCCCAGGGGCACGTCGGAGACCATGCGCGATCCCACGACCTTGCGAAGCAGCGCGTCCAGCGCCTCGATGGCTTCGGCCTCCGATCCCTCGAAGGGGTTGGTTTGCGCCCAGTCCAAGGCATTTTGAGGCGACCAGAACAGTTGCGGCGGCGGCAATGGGCTGGCGAGCATTGATGCGGTCAGGCGAAAGACCGCGCCCTGCGGCAGTTTCGACACCTGTCGATAGATGGACGACGGATGGGGCACGTAGCCGTAGCGAAGGTAGGTGGGCAAAACCTCGGTATTGAGCTCGCGCGTGAACTGCGGATGCAAGCGGAACGCCGGCAGTTCGGAGGCGAAGACGAAATCCTTGCCGAGACGTCCGTAGTAGAGGGGTTTTTCTCCAAACCGATCGCGGGCCAGGGTCAGTTCCCGCTTCGATCGGTCCCATAAGCCGAAGGCGAATTGCCCTTCGATCGCCTCCAGCGCTTCGTCCACGCCCCACCGGGCGATCGCCTCCACCAAGACCTCGGTGTCTGCATGGCCCCGCCAGGCGTGAGGCCGCCCGACACCCAACCGCCGCCTCAGGTCTGCGAAGTTGAAAATCTCACCATTGAACGTGATGACGAAGCGGCCGTCGGCGGAGGCCATGGGCTGGGCCCCGCCGCTCGTCACGTCGATGATCGAAAGCCGCCGATGCCCGAAGCCTACGCCGGCTTCCGTATCGATCCAGATGTTATGCGCATCGGGCCCCCGGTGGGCCAGCGATCTCGTCATTGCGTCCAACAACGGGCGCGTGTTTTCGTTTATCGAGGCAGAGACCAGGCCGACAATGCCGCACAAGCCCGATTCTCCACCCGACGCCCCACGCGAGGAAGCCGTTGTATAAGACCTCATCACAACCGTGCAACGCGCCGCTGTCGCCGTCGGCGATTGACGATCAACGATGGCACTGCCGGCGCACTGTCCGGCCGGGTACGCCTGCTTGGCAGAAATAAGCAAACGTTCCAGCGATAGGATGTCTCTAGGTCGCGCCTCAGAACATTGGCTGCCTTTTAAAATGCGCGGCGAAGCGCTGCGGGCGCCGCCACCGATACTCCTGGCGCATGGACTCCATTCAGAATTGCACGATACTCTACGCCCCCACCCAGACTGCGATGAAAATGACCATTCAGATTATAAATCCACATAATGGCTTGCCGTTACTTCCTTCGGAAGGAAGACTTCATGATTCGGAAGGTAATTCTTTTCCGATCGTGAATGGAATACCAAGAATTTGCGGTTCCCAAAACTACGCCGAAAATTTCGGAAAGCAGTGGAATCTGTTTCCTAGAACGCAAATAGATAGCCCGGAAGATGGAACTCGCGTCAGTGAACAACGTTTTTTTGTTGCCACAGCTTGGACGCCCGAAGAGCTTGCGGAGTTAGATGTCCTCGAGGTCGGATCGGGTGCCGGTCGCTTTAGCAGGGTCGTACTGGAGCGCACCAAGGCACGTCTTTGGTCACTCGATTACTCCACTGCGGTCGAAGCAAATTTCACCAACAACGGCTCTGTCGCGCCCGATCGGTTCAGGTTGTTTCAAGCAAGTATCTACGAGATGCCGTTTCCAGATAATACTTTTGATCGCGTGTTTTGTCTCGGAGTTCTTCAGCATACGCCAGATTTCGAATCTTCTGTAAATTCTTTAATATTAAAAACCAAGCCTGGCGGAGAGATTGTTGTGGATTTCTATGCGATAAGAGGTTGGTGGACGAAGATAAGCGCTAAGTACATACTTCGCCCATTTACGAAAAGACTGTCGCATGGTCGGCTCCTTCGATTGATTGAAGCCAACGTGGACTGGATGATGGGGATGGCCTCGATCCTGAACAGCATCGGGCTGGGTGCGCTCACGCGGTTCTTGCCCATGGTGGACCTCAGGACGCTCCCAAGCGGACTCTCGAAAGTGCAACTGCGAGAGTGGACGGTGCTCGATACGTTCGATGTGTTTTCGCCGGAACATGACCATCCGCAACGTCTTCGCGACGTTGCCGCGATGTTCGAGCGCAACGGCGCGAAGGTCATAAAGGCGCATTACGTGGATGTTGGGACCAGCCGCGCGGCCGTTGTGCGCGCCATCAAGCCGCTTCAGTGATCGGCGAGAACTTAGCTGGCTCCCGACGGCGTGCACTCGTCTGTTTTGCCGTAGGCATTGGGCGTCGGTTGCACGGCTACCGCACCCGGTTCCCAACGCTCATCACGTCGAGCATGCGGTTCGGCGGTAGCTTCGGGCTTCGAACCCTCGGGCTGCTTCTCGGATTCGCGGCGAACGTCTTGTTAGCCCGCGTGCTGGGCCCAACGGAATTCGGCGCGTACACGTTGGCGTTCACGATCGTGACGGTGCTCGCCGTTCCGTTGCACGATGGTACGGCGAACTTGCTGATGCGCGAGGTCGCGCGGGATGTCGCGGACGCCCGATGGGAGAACTTGCGCGGGGCCCTCCTGGCGTCCAACGGGTTTGTGCTGATTGGCGCGGTGGCGGCCCTCGTTCTCGCTGCGCCCGTGATCCTGTTGCACATTCCACCGGGGGATCGGGTTTTGTGGTGGTCCGCGGTGGCTCTCCTGCCATTCTTTTCATTGGCCAACCTCAGAGGCGCAGCCTTGCTTGGCCTTGGCCGTTCCGTTTGGGCGCAAATCCCTGACCAGATCGTGCGGCCAGGCGCTCTGTCTCTTGGCTTGGCGGCGACCGCCCTGGTCTTCCATCGGAAGCTCGGCGCAGGTGGTGCGATGATGGTGCATCTCGCGGCCGCCGGTTGCGCGTTCGCGGTGGGCACGTCCTTAATGATCAGCGCGTTGCCGGAAGACGTGCGGCGTGCCGCTCCAAAGTACCGCATGCGGGCGTGGATGCGTAGCCTGCCGCCGCTGTCGCTCCTGTCAGGCGTGCAGGTCATGAATGGCTCGTTGGCCGTGCTCCTCCTTGATCGTTTCGCCACCAAGTCTGAGATCAGCTCTTTTCGCATTGCCTTCCTCGGATCGTCTTTGCTGGGCATTGGCATGGCGGTGGGCGCTCAGATCCTGGCGCCCCAAATCGCCGAGTTGAAGATCCGAGGAACGCCAGGGCAATTGCAGCGCCGTGTCCGGACAGTGATACGCATTATGCTTGGTACGGCTTTGCCTCCAGCCGTGGGTATTCTCATTTTCATTCATCCTTTAATACATCTTATATTCGGTGATCAATACATCGGAGCCCAGCTGCCTATCGACGTGCTCATTCTTGGCCAGTTGATCACTGCCAGCACTGGCGCCGCGGGGATTTTGCTACTCATGACAGGCCACGAGAATGCGATATTGCGCACGATCATCGGAGCGACGTTGATCAACGCACTGCTAGGATTTGCGCTTGTTCCTGCGATGGGGGCGCTAGGCGCCGCCATCGCGAGCACTGTTGCAATGGCGGCATCAAGTCTGGGCATGGTATGGCAGGCGAAGAAGCTGACGGGGATTCGTTGCACGCCCTGGTGAGCGCAACTGGGTCCGTGGAGCTTTCCGATTGGCTCGACCACCAGCTAGCGGGTTGATTTCGATCGTCCTGCCCGACCTAGGCGGCGGAGGTGCCGAGCGCCTTCACCTGAACCTCGCCGCGGCATGGCTGCGTGCCGGGCATCAGGTTGAATTTGTGCTCATGCGAAGGGAGGGCGAACTTCTGGGCCTGCTCCCGGCGGGAGCCACGGTCTGGGACCTCGGCGCCGATCGCATCCGGTCCGCGATCCCGCCCCTGCGGCGCTACCTCAGAGAACGCCTGCCAAGCGTCACCCTAGCGGCGATGTGGCCCCTGACATCCGCGGCGACCATCGCCTGGATCCTGGCAGGCCGAATTGGAAAGCTGTTCTTGAGCGATCACGTGCAGCTCAGCCTCGACCGCCGGGCCGAGGCGGGGACCAATCCAACCCTACTGAAGTACAGCATCCGGCGAACCTACCCCGCCGCCACCGGGATCATCGCGGTCTCTAACGGCGTCAAGGCCGACCTATGCGCCCTAGGCGCGTTGAGACCTGACAGCGTGAGCGTAATCTACAATCCCGCCGCCATCGAGTGTGGCGGGCCAGCGGCCGACGCCAATCTACGTCTCTCTCTCTGGGGCGCCCACGATGGCTTCAACGTGCTGGCGGTCGGTAAGCTCAAGCCGGAGAAGGATTATGCGACCTTGCTCCGCGCATTCGCCCTGCTTCCGCCCGGTTTCTGCGCGCGGCTGGCGATCGTCGGCGATGGCCCCTTGCGACAGGATCTTTCCGATCTCAAGGAGAGGCTGGGACTCGGCGCAAGTGTGAGGTTTGCAGGATTTGCGATCGATCCGACTGATTGGTATCGAACCGCGGATGTGTTCGTACTGTCGTCCCGCTTAGAGGGCTTCGGGAACGTGATTGTCGAGGCGCTGTCCTTTGGTCTTCCTGTAATAAGCACCGACTGTCCATGCGGTCCCTCGGAAATTCTTGAAAGGGGTCGGTACGGTGTCTTGGTCCCCATGAACGATCCGCCGGCTTTGGCGCGGGCAATTCAAACGACAAGGGATGCGCCGCGGAATCCCGAGCCGTTGGTCCTGCGCTCGCGGGACTTTGCGGTGGACACGATCGCCATCCAATATCTCGACGTTTTCGGCATGGGTGGTCGCGGCCATTAATTCTGCGCTGCGCAAGCGAAGTGGCTTACGTCGGCATCGACTCACTGTTCGTATCCAGGAACGAAACCTGCACTTAACGCTTCCTGCGGTTATCTCGGGAGCGTGCGGGAGAGCTAGAATGGCTAACGTCGATCGACTTCGCCCTGGGAACGACTGGGCCGGCATCGCGCCCAGGCGCCGGACCGGCCCCGCCTTGGCCGGCGGCGACGCGGTTCCGGTGGCGTCTCCGGCGCTCGAGCTCCAGGCCCTGCTGGATGAAATGGTCGCCACGCCTTCCGGTCCTCGAATGGCCTATGGCCGAGGCGTCGCATTGAGCGCGACATTCCTCATGGCCGCCGCGGCCTGCTTCGCGATCTGGGACGCCGGGATCAGCACGGCCATCGCGTGGCTGTCCTAGGCCGCGCCAGGCCGCATCACTCGGCGTAATATTTCTTGTACTCCGCGTAGTAGTACCCGGGGTCGCCATAGCCGTATTTGGCCTGCTGCTGCATGTCGACCTGGGTCAGCACGACTCCGCCAAGGTAGGCGCCGGTGGCGCGCAACAGCCGGAACGCCGCCTCGATCGCGTGCTCGGGCGTCTTGCGCCAGCGGGCCAGGAAGATCACGGCGTCGGCCTTGGGCGCCAGGATACGCGTATCGGCGATCGGCAAGACGGGCGCCGTGTCGAGGATCACCAGGTCGTACCGGGCGCGGAGATCGGCGAGCAGGCGATCCATCGCCACGCTGCCGAACACATCCTTCGGCGTGAAGGTGCTCTTCACGAGCGGCAGCACGTGGGCGCCGCTGGCTTCGTCGATGTTCACCGCCTGCTGCAGCGTGGCTTCTCCGCTGAGCACCTCCAGCAGGCCGAGCTTCGGATCGTTGGCGAGGACGCGGTTCACCGTGCGGCGCCGAAGGTCGCAGTCGACGATAATGACCTTTTGTCCAAGCAGCGCGCTGGCGCGTCCGAAACAGATGGCCGTCGTCGTCTTGCCGTCGCCGGGCAGGGCGGAGGTGATCGCAACCACCTTCACCGGCTCTCCCAGCCGCGCATAGAGGACGGAGGTCCGCAGGTTTCGGAACGCCTCCGAGAAGCTCGACAGCGGCTTGGTGACCACGAAGTCGATCGGCGCGATGTCCGCCTCGTCGGTCACGGAGCTGAGCAGCGGAATGGCGCCGAGATAGGACGCCTTCAGGCGCGTCTCGACGTCTTCGGCCGTCCCGAGGCCGGCGTCCAGCATCTGCGCCAGGGTGGTCGCGCCGATGCCCGCGGCGAGCGCCAGGACCATGCCGAGGGTCAGGTTTATCGGGACGTTCGGGGAACTCGGCTTGGTGGGGATCTTGGCCTTCGACACGATGCGGGCGTCGGACTGCTCGATGCCCTGCTGGGTGCTCGTCTCCTTGAAGCGGGTGAGATAGCTCTCATACAGCGTGCGCGAGGCGTCGGCCGATCGTTGCAGTTCGTTGAGACGCACGGTGGCGCGGTTGTTGGCGGCCAAGGTTCCTTTCGCGCCCCCGAGGCTGCCCGAGAGCGCCGCGGCCCGTTGCCGGGACACTTGCGCCTTGGCGTCGAGATTGGAGATCAGGCGCTGGATTTCGGCGTGGATCTGATTGTCGATGTCGGAAAGCTGGCGCTTGGCCTTCAGCATCTCCGGGTGGCGTTCGCCGTAGCGGCCCTGGAGATCGGCGACGCGCGCGCTGACCTCCGCGCGCTGGCTTCGCAGCTGCTGGATCACCGGCGAGAGCAGGGCCTCGCCCACGTCCTCTC
>JAQGJF010000490.1 GCA_028290765.1 Tardiphaga sp. | reverse complement strand
ACAATCGGCTTTCGCGCGAGAGGGCAAGCAGCCGGGTCATCGACTCCGGCGAAGCTCGCACCCGCGTAGCCAGCCGTTGAGTATTGGGATGCCCGGCGAAAAACGGGCAATCGACAACAGGCCGCTTTGGGGACGCGGCGTCCGGCCGCCGCGGCGCGGCCCGGGATCGACCAGCACATGACTGGCAATCCCGGCCTTTCGATCTTGGACGCCGGCCTTTCCGGATTGGAAGGGCCCGGCCAACTTCTTGATGCGGGCAATCATGCGGTTTGGGAGCAGGGGCTGTACCCGAGGTGGACCAGGGAGCTTGAGTTGACGCGGCCTGTCGACGCTGCACCGCGAAGTCGACTCGATTCGTCGCAGCACGCCCAGCTGTTTTATCGAATTAACAGTCTCCGAATGGCGGGGGCCATTTTGCATATCGGTGCTCATCCTGACGACGAAGAAAGCGGCATGATCGCTTACATGACGCATCGTCTTGGGGTCAGGACGGTTTACTGGTCGGCGACGCGCGGTGAGGGCGGCCAGAATCGGCGCGGGGCGGAAAAATCGGATTTGCTGGGCATCATACGAACCTGGGAAAGCATCGAGGCGCGCGACGTCGACGGCGGTGAAGTCCTTTACGGTCCCTTCAAGGATTTCGGATTCAGCAAGAGCGGCGAGGACACGCTGCAACGCTGGGGCCGCGACGACGTGGTTCGAGAAATCGTTCGCGCCATCAGGATGGTTCAGCCGCTCATCGTCATCTGCCGCTGGAACGGCGAGCCGCGTGACGGTCACGGCCACCACAAGGCGATCGGCCTAGTCGCAGCGGAAGCGTTCGAGGCCGCGGCCGACCCCTCGCGGTACCGCGAACTGGAGGAGCAGGGACTTGCGGCCTGGCAAGCGAAGAAGCTCTATCGGTCCGTTGCGGGTGATTGGCAGCCGGGCGAGTCGGCGGAGTTCGGGCAGATCGTCGAAGAATACGAGCGCGCCGGCCACCTTCGCATCAACACCGGCGAATTCGATCCGGTTTCCGGGCTTACCTATCAGGAGCAAGGGGTTCTCTCCATCAATCGCCATCTTTCCCAGGGCATGAACTTCGTACCGGCGCAGGGCGCGTATTACTGCTATTACCGTCTCGATCGCAGCGTGGCCTCATCCGGTAACAATCCTCAGGATCTGTTCGACGGCCTCGACCCGAGCCTGACCGGACTGGCCGACTATCCCGGCGGGGGATCGAAAACAATTCGATCGGCGTTGGAAAAGGCACGCCGATGCGCCGAAGCTGCCGCAGAGGTGTTCCGGCCGCAGCAGCCGGCGGAAGCCGGTCTCGAACTGGCGCAGGGACTACCGATATTGGCCGCTTTGCGCGACCGTCTCGGTATTGAGCTGCTCGATGTCGGCGCCACCACGGCGCTCGATGCATATATCACCAGGATCATCCACGGCTTTGAAGCTGCCGTCGCCGCTTGTCTCGGGCTGAGCGCCGAGTGTCTGGTCGACCGCGCGCGTCCGACACCCGGCAGCCGCGTGCGCGCGATAGTGCGGGTGTGGAATGGTGGGACACAAACCACCGAGGTCACCCAGGCGGAATTGCGCGCCCCGTCCGATTGGCGGGTACGGACGCTCGACGGCAGCGCCGTGGGGCACGCGTCTGCCGCGCTGTTCGAGACCGCCTACGAAATCGAACTGCCCCGGGCGGCGTCATTTTCCACGCCGTATTGGCTTCGGGCACCGAGTACGCCGTACTGCTATCAGTGGCCGAACGCAGGCCCTTCCGCGCAGCCGCTGGATCCGCCGCTTTTGACGGCCATGCTTGTTCTCCAAATCGGACCTCATCGCGTCCGACTGCACGTCCCAGCGGTGTATCGCAGCGGCTTCATGGGAGGATTTCGCGAACTGCCGGTGAGTGTTCTGCCTTCGATGGCGGTCTCTCCGCGCCAAAGCCGGGAGCTGTTTCCGGTTCAGCCGACCGATACCCGTGTCAGGTTCGATGTGACGATTCGTTGCATCGAAGAGGATGGTGCGACGGGAACCGTTATGCTCGCAGCGCCGGAACGATGGGTGGTCGAGCCTGCGCAGTTCGACGTGAAATTTTCCCATAGCGGCGAAAGCCGGGTGCTGCGATTCAACGTGACCATTCCAGCTAATCCCAAGCCGGGAGTCTACGAGCTTTGCTACCAGCATGCCGGGCAGATCGCAGCCGTCGAGTTCGAGCCGGTGCGGATGGGGGCCCACGGCAATACCGGATTGATCGACGAGACCAATTGCACGACAGAACTCTTCTGCACTCGGCCGGCCACGGTACGTTTTCACCTGATCGACGCGGAATTTGTCCGGACACTGCGTTACGCCTACGTCTCGGGCCTCAAGGAGGAGGTTGTCTCGTCGCTGGCCGGATTCGGCCTGGGCATCGTCATGCTCACCGACGAGGATCTCGCCTTCGGAGATTTGAAATCGTTCCAGGCGATCGTGGTCGGTCCAAACGCCTATAATAGCCGACCCTCCCTGCGCGAACACTCCGTACGGCTGAACGAATATGTTGCAG
>JAQGJF010000485.1 GCA_028290765.1 Tardiphaga sp. | reverse complement strand
GCCAGCGGGTCTTCGATCCGTTCGCGGCCGCGGCCGAGCGGATCGTCCGCCAGCATCGCGACGATCTCGGCAACATCGCCGCGCCGGGCCGGGCGAAGGGTGACGCCCGAAACGCTGCTCATGATGGTCTCCTCGAAAATCTCATTGGGCCGGCGGGAATACCAGCGCTTGTTCGGCCTCGCCGATCCAGCGCCGCACCGCGGCATAACCGTCGAGATGAAAGCCGCCTTCGTGCGCCACGCGCGTATAGGCCAGCAGTGCGACATCGGCGAGCGAGAACACATCTCCGACCAGAAACCGGCTCGCGGCGAGCTGGTGTTCCATCCGCGCCAACGCGGCATAGCCGCGCTTCACCTTGTCGGAATCCAGGTCAGATGCCGATTTGCCGAGATAGACCATCTGAAACCGGCAGACGGCAATATACGGCTCGTGGCTGTATTGTTCCCAGAACAGCCATTCATCCATCTTCGCGGCCGCGAAGGCGTCGGCGGGGATGAGCTCGCTGCCCCGCGCGAGATAGCGGATGATGGCATTGGACTGCGCCAGCATGCGGCCGTCGTCGAGTTCGACGGCAGGCACCTGGCCCGCGCCGTTCAGTTTCAAGAACTCCGGCGTGCGCGACTGGCCCTTCATGGTGTCGATGTCGATCCAGTCGTAAGGCAGCGCCAGCCGGTCGCAGACCCACTTCACCTTCAGGCAATTGCCGGAATTGCTGTCGCCATAGATCTTCATGGTTCGCCGCCGCCCTAGCTGGCGATAGACCAACAGCCGGGGTTAATTCTGTCAACAGGATCCTGCGGCGCGGAACGCGCCGTGGCGGCGATCAGAACTTGTAGCCGAGCCCGGCCCGCACGGTGTTGAGATTGGTGTCCGTCGACGAGGTGAAGCGGACATATTCCCACTCCGCGCGCAGAAACAGCCCCCCGACCAGATTCACGTCAAGGCCGAGGCCCGCGGTATAACCATAGATCAGATGACTGTACTGGCCGTTTGTCGCACTCACATCGAAATTCACATGGGTGAAGCCGGGAGCTGCGGCTGCATTGTCCTCGGTGCCGAAAATGCGCGCCGTCCGCACGATGTTGGCCTGGCCGAGTGCGAAGCCGCCGAACATGTAAGGCAGGAATTGACCCACCGCATAGCCGGCACGGGCGCGAAACGTTCCGATGTCGGAAATCGACATGGTGCCGGTCGCTTTGTAGGTTACGTCGTCGGTGTAACCCAGGCCATCGACGAAGAAGCGTTCCATGCTGTCGGTCTGAGTGCCGCCGAACTTGCCATGCATGTAGCTCATTTCGACGCCGATGACGACGTCGTCCCATTGGCTGTTGTAGCCGACGAAGCCGCCCCAGCCCTGGCCGCGCTGCGAGGTCTTGCCCAACAGCGGCCAGGACGAAACCTGACCTGCCGCTTCCATCGCCGTTCCGGAAAGCAGCTGCGCCGCGATATTGCGGGTCGAGCCGCCGAAATTCATGTCGGAGGTGCCGACACCCGCTTGCGCGCCGATGTAATAGCCCTGCCAGTTGACCCGGCTCGTGCTCAGGCCTTCGGAAACCGCGCCGCGAAGAATCGGAAGATCGGGAAGATCGGCCGCCTGTGCGCCCTGCACCGCGCCGAACATCGCCGCCACCAACAACAACCTACGCATCGCAACGCTCCATCCAACGCTCTTGAACTGCGTTGATCATCGCCTGTTAACCTTAACCAATCGTTGTCGCGACCTCTTTGAGAAGCATGATCTTTTCCCGAAAATCGGTAATCCACTTTTCGGGATCATGCCGCGCGCGCAAAACAAAACGGCGCGGGAAAATCCCGCGCCGTTAAGAGACCTTAACAGAGATTGGTCGATCAGCCCTTGATCAGCCCTTGCGCATCAGCGGCGGCGCGTAGACCGGCGGCGAGTCGAAGTTCCAGCGCACGCCGAGCTTCAGGTCGTGCGAGGTGATGTCCTTCATCGTCCAGGTATTTTGCGACGCCGGGCTGCCGTCGAACATCGTGTTCACGCCGGTGACGGCATCGCCGAGATTCACATAGCTGTAGCCGAGTTCGACCGTCATGTTCGGACTGACCTTGTAGGCCAGACCGGCGTGCAGGGCCCACGCCAGATTCCACTTGCCGTTATCGGAGGCAAAGGCCTCGCTGCCAGTCGTGACCCCGAACTGGTTGCGGAAACCGGTATCCTTGAATCCGGAGATGCGGTTATACGACGTTCCGACGCCGGCACCGATGAAGGGAGTGACGCACCACCAGGTGCCGAGATCGGCATAGACGTTGGCGAGGATCAGGGTTTCTGATTTGCTGCCCGTGTAGTTGTTGACGAAATAGGCAGTGCCGATGTTGAAGTGTTCGGCGCCATGGAAGTTGGCGCGACCGCGATATTGCCCGGTGACGTCCGCCCGGAACCAGTTGTTGAACTGGTAGCCGACGCCGAGGCCGAACAGCGTTGAGCTGTCAAAGCCAAGCCCTTCGAACGTCGAGCCGGCGGCGATGCTGTCGACGTTTCTGAGCGACTTGAGCTGCTGATTGGTCATGCCGATATCGCCACGCAGATACCAGCCGCCGAATTCCTGGGGCGGCGGCGGCGGGTAATAGGCCGGCGGCGGCGCGATGGCCATATCGGCGGCGAACGCCGTCGACGACAACAACAGCGAAGCCGCTCCGGCGGCCATCAAAAACTTAACGCTACGCATTGGCTTCGTCCTTTTGTCCGGTGAGGCAGACAACGGAGGCCTCACACCCGAAAAACTCACGGACGAAAGATGGCACCAATTTCTTAAGCGCCACTTAACCCTAATTTTTAAGGTTGATATTTGATGAGGATTTTTCCAGGCGCCGCTCACCGGCCATACAAAAGTGGCGGCGGCGCCATAATCGCTAACAAAGTCTTGATGAAAAACCGCCTGCCCGCGCTGAGCGGCTCGAAATATCAGGACGTGGATTCATGGGCGCACAGCCACAGCCGGATCAACGCGCGTTGTACAACGGCCCGGTAATCCGCGGCGTCAGGACGACCCTTCGACGCCCGCGACCCGATCGAGGCTTGCGATCAGGCGCGTTAGCAGGTCAACGAGCAGCCCGGCCTCCTCGTCCGTGAAGTCGCGCAGTACCTCATGATTACCCCGAAGCAGGACAGCAACTGCGTCCGGCAGGCGCGCTTTTGCGGTCTTCGTCAATGTGATGCGGCTGCTGCGCCCATCGGCCGGGTCGGGCGCGCGCTTAATCAGCCCGTCCCGCTCCATGCGGGCGAGCATCTGTGCCATCGGCGGCTGCTCGATCTTGGCGAAGCGG
>JAQGJF010000473.1 GCA_028290765.1 Tardiphaga sp. | reverse complement strand
CGGTAACTCCATATTTCGCTTGAGAAATCCGTCCAATTGGACGATCAGGCGGGTTGCGAGGTTGAATCAACATCTTCAGACGTTGATTCACTTTCCTCAGACCTTGAATCAGTTTCTTCGGACCTTGAATCAGAAAGTGAAGTGAATGTCCGGTTCAGGCACCGACAAAACCAAGGCCCATACCGATTTAACCGGTCCAATGGTGATTCTGGTCGAGCCGCAGCTCGGCGAGAACATCGGCATGGCGGCGCGGGCGATGGGCAATTTCGGCCTGACCCGGCTGCGTATCGTCAACCCACGCGACGGCTGGCCCAATGTCCATGCCCGCCGGGCGGCGTCCGGGGCGGATCACATCCTCGACCAGGTCGAGCTGTTCGACACCGTCGAGCAGGCGGTGGCCGACTGCACGCTCTTGTTCGCCACCACGGCGCGGGCCCATGACCAGGCCAAGCCGGTGGTGGCGCCGGAAGCCGCGGCCCAGGAGATGTCCAGCCAGATCGCCGTTGGCGGCAACGTCGCGATCCTGTTCGGCCGCGAGCGTTACGGCCTGCAGAACGAGGAAGTGGCGCTGGCCGACCGGATCATCACCTTCCCCGTCAATCCGGGCTTCGCCTCGCTCAATCTGGCGCAGGCGGTGCTCCTGATCGGCTATGAATGGTTCAAGCTGGCGACGGCCGGCGCGCTGCCGTTCGCGATGCCGCAGCGCTCGGAGCGCGCCTCGCAGCACCAGATGCAGGCGTTCTTCGACAATCTGGTGCGCGAACTCGACCGGGTCGAATTTTTGCGCCCGGCGGAGAAGCGCGAGACCATGCTGGTCAATCTGCGCAATATCTTCAGCCGGATGGAGCCGACCAAGCAGGACATGCACACGCTGCACGGCGTGGTGATGGCGATCGCCGAGGGCCGCAAGGGCCCGGCCAAGGGCGGCGTGCTCGACGGCGAACAGGCCACAAGGCTGCGGGCGCTGCTCGCCGAACACGGCCAGGGCGCGCTGCCGTCTGAGAGCGGCACGGTGCGCGGGCTGGCGCGGCTGTTGCGGCGCAATCCCACCGATGCCGAGCGCATCCTGTGGCAGGCGCTCACCACCGACCGCCGCTTCGCAGGCACCTTCAAGCGCCAGACTCCGGTCGGCCGGCACATCCCCGACTTCGTCTCATTCGCCCAGCGCGTCGCCATTGAGCTGGTCAATCCCGACGAGACCGAGGTGATCGTGAAGGACCGCGCGATGCGGCAGGCCTGGCTCGAGGAGCGCGGCTATCGGGTGGCCGCGATCCGGGCCGACGAGGTGACGGGCGACGTTGCCGCCGTGCTGGCGCGGCTGGCGGCGGCGGGGGGGTAGGGCCTTTGTGATGCGCAAGGCTGAATTCAATCCCCTCATCCCATTGCACGTGCCCCGTCAATCCCCAGCACCTTCATGCGCGAGGCCAGCGTGGTCGGCTTCACGTCCAGCATCTCGGCGGCGCCGCTGGGACCGAAGACCTTGCCGGCGCAGGCCTGCAGCGCCGCCGAGATATTGGCGCGCTCGTGGTCGCGCATCTCCGACGACGTCATGACCGCCGGACGGGCGTCGGCCTTCGGGCGACCCGATCCATTGGACGGCGGCGCGCCGTCGGGCAGGTCGATCCGCAGCCGTCCGTTCTGGGCGAGAATCGCCGCGCGCTCGATCACGTTCTGCAGCTCGCGGACATTGCCGGGCCAGTCGTAGCGGGTCAGCCGCCGCGCATCGCCCTCCGACAGCCGCAGATCGGATTTCAGCATCAGGAAGTGCTGGGCCAGCAGCGGGACGTCCTCGCGCCGTTCGCGCAACGGCACCGATTCGACCGGAAACACGTTGAGCCGAAAGTACAAATCCTCGCGAAACCGGCCGCGCGCCACTTCCTGCTTGAGGTCGCGGTTGGTGGCGGCGATCAGGCGGACGTCGACGGCGCGTGTGCGCTCTTCGCCGACCCGCTCGAAATGGCCTTCCTGCAGCACCCTCAGCAGTTTTCCCTGCAGCTCCAGCGGGATTTCACCGATTTCGTCGAGAAACAGCGTGCCGCCGTCGGCCAGCTCAAACCGGCCGATGCGGTCGCGCACCGCGCCGGTGAAGGCGCCGCGGACGTGGCCGAAGAACTCGCTCTCGAACAATTCACGCGGGATCGCCGCGCAATTGACCCGGATCAGCGGCCGGTCGCGGCGCCCGCTCGCTTCATGGATGGCGCGGGCGATCAGTTCCTTGCCGGTGCCGGATTCGCCTGTGATCATCACCGCGGCGGTGGTCGGCGCCACCAGCTTGACCTGGCGCAGCGTCTTCTGGATCGCTTCGCTCTGGCCGATGATGCCGCGCGGATTGGTCTCGATGCGGATTTCTTCCTGCAGATAGGCGTTTTCGAGCTCGAGCCGTTCGCGCAGGCGATCGACTTCGGCTAATGCCGCATGCAGTTTTTCGTCGGCCTCGCGGCGCTGGCTGACGTCGCGGAACACGATCACCGCGCCGACCACCATGCTGCGGTCACGGATCGGCGTCGAAGTGTATTCGACCCATACCTTTGAGCCGTCCTTGCGCCAAAACACCTCGCCGTCGACCTGGTGCACGGCGCCGTCGCGGAACGCCGCGTAGATCGGACAATCATGGTCGGGGTAATGGCGGCCGTCATGATGGGTGTGGTGGACGATCGGGTGGATCGCCTTGCCGACCAGTTCCTCGGCGGACCAGCCCAGCATGCGCTCCGCCGCCGGATTGACGAAGGTGGTCTTGCCCTCGGCATTGACGCCATAGATGCCTTCGCCGGCGGCGCGCAGGATCAATTGGTTTTCCCGCTCGATGTCCTGGAACACCCGCTCGACCCGCTGCCAGGCGGCGATGCCGCCGCGCATGTGATCCTCGGCGGCGGCGTCGACATAACGCCGTCGCCGGGCTTCGAGGTCGCTCAGGGTCAGCAGCATCAGCTGGCGCCCGTCATAAGCGAGGCGCGCGCCGGCATATTCGAGCCGCAGCGCCTGCCCGGTGGCGTGGCGCGGCGTCAGCGCATTGGTCCACCAGGCGCCCTTGTCGAGCACCGCCTGGGTGAACACGATCAGCGCCGGCAACTGCCCGGCATGCAGCGCGCTAACTCCAGTCTTACGCAACAGTGCACGGTCATAGCCCAATAGCGCGCAGGCGGCCGGGTTGGCGTCGACGATCTGATCGGCATGGGGATCGAGCAGCAGCGTGGGCTCGATCGAAAAATCGAAGCTGAGGGCCCGCAGATCGACCTCACTTCCGGCTGCGGCAAAGCCATGGTCCATGCGGCAGAAACTCCGAAATATCGTAATTTTATTACGATATTTCGTGTATCACGAAATCTTGTAATTGCCAATAAGCCCACAAAAGCCTGCGTCGATTGGGCAATCCGGGGGTCGGAGGGCTGGCATGCTCCTTGCGTAAATGACGGCAACGCCACCCAGGAGGTTTCATGTCCACCTTCGACAATCCGTTCGACCCCGGCCGTCGTCTCCACGCCTCCGGCTGCAGCTGCGGCCAGCACGTCAACGAAGCCGAGCATGAAACCGCCGCGCGCCTGTCGCTGCAGCCGGCGGCGCCCTCGTCCGAGGAAAACCGCTTCGAAGGCGTCGTCGCCTCGGCGGTGATGCGGGCGGTGTTTCCGCAGGACGCCGCGCGCCGCGCCTTCCTCAAATCGGTCGGCGCCGCCACCGCGCTCGCCGCGGTGTCGCAGTTCTTTCCACTGAAGACCGCCACCGAGGTGTTCGCGCAGGGCGCGCCGCTGGAAAAGAAGGATCTCAAGATCGGCTTCATCCCGATCACCTGCGCCACCCCGATCATCATGGCGGCGCCGATGGGGTTTTATGCGAAATACGGTCTCAACGTCGAAGTCATCAAGACCGCCGGCTGGGCGGTGATCCGCGACAAGACCATCAACAAGGAATACGACGCGGCGCACATGCTGTCGCCGATGCCGCTCGCCATCACCATGGGCGTCGGCTCTAATCCGTTGCCATACACCATGCCGGCGGTGGAGAACATCAACGGCCAGGCGATCACGCTCGCGGTCAAGCACAAGGACAAGCGCGATCCCAAGGACTGGAAGGGCTTCAAGTTCGCCGTCCCGTTCGACTATTCGATGCACAATTACCTGCTGCGCTATTATCTCGCCGAACACGGCCTCGATCCGGATCTCGACGTGCAGATCCGTAGCGTGCCGCCGCCGGAAATGGTCGCCAATCTGCGTGCCGACAATATCGACGGCTTTCTTGGGCCCGACCCGATGAACCAGCGCGCGGTCTATGACGGCGTCGGTTTCATCCACATTCTGACAAAAGACATCTGGGAAGGGCATCCGTGCTGCGCCTTCGCAGCGTCGAAAGAGTTCGTCACCACGATGCCGAATACCTACGGCGCGCTGCTGAAATCTATCATCGAGGCCACCGCGTTCGCGCACAAGGCGGAGAACCGCAAGCAGATCGCGGAGGCGATTGCGCCGGCGAATTATCTGAACCAGCCGCAGATCGTGCTGGAGCAGATTCTCACCGGCACGTTTGCGGATGGATTGGGCAACATTGTCACGCAGCCGAACCGGGTCGATTTCGATCCGTTCCCCTGGCAGTCGTTCGCGATCTGGATCATGACCCAGATGAAGCGCTGGGGTCAGGTCAAGGGCGACGTCGACTATGCCGGCATTGCGTCGCAGGTCTATCTCGCAACCGACGCGACCAGGCTGATGGCGGAGGCTGGTCTCACGCCGCCGGCCACGACGACCAAAAGTTTTGTAGTGATGGGCAAGACCTTCGATCCCGCAAAGCCGGAGGAGTATCTCGCAAGCTTCAAGATCAGGAAGGCCAGCTGACGATGTCAGCCAGCCTCCGCTTTCGCGCGGCGATGGTGTCGGTCGTGCTGTTCCTCGCCTTTGTGGGCAGCTGGCATATCGCAACCCGCGGCACCGGCACGGTCGCCACCATGACGCCGGAATACGCCAGGCTGATGGGGCTGACCGCGACCCAGGGCAAATCGGCAATGCCGGGCCCGCTCGATGTCGGCGCGAAATTGTGGGAACACCT
>JAQGJF010000460.1 GCA_028290765.1 Tardiphaga sp. | reverse complement strand
AGATCATCCACGCCGTTGAGGCCGAGGATCCAAAGCGCCTGCTGGTGATCGGGCACAATCCCGGCCTGCATGAACTGGCGCTGGCCCTGATCGGCAGCGGCGACGCCACCGGGCGCAAGGCGCTCGGCGAGAATCTGCCGACCAGCGGGCTGACCCTGATCGACTTTCCGATCAAAGACTGGGACGATGTCTCGTTCAGGAGCGGACGGCTCGAGCTGTTCGTCAGCCCGAAACTGTTGAAGAAGGCCGCCGACAAGTAGCGCACCGGTAAAGGGCGAATCGCTATTCGCCCCCTCTCTCGCACATATGCTACAGTGGTGGGCAACGGGGAGGCGCAGATGTTCAAATCCATTCTGGTCCCGATCGATCTGGCCGACACCGATCTGGCAAAACCGGCCATCGCCACCGCCGCGACCCTGTCGCAAACCTATAGCGGCACGGTCCGGCTTCTCAACGTCCTGCCGATGACCCCGGTGATGCTGGCGGAATATGTGCCGGCGGATTTCGATTCCCAGCAGCGCCAGTCGTCCGAGGAAGCGCTCGCCATCGTGGCGCAGGAATCCGGCATCGAGGCGTCGCGGATTTCCAGCGTGGTTCGGCAGGGCGGGATCTATCACGAAATCCTGCAGGAGGCCGCCGCGGTCAAGGCCGACCTCATCGTCATGACGTCGCATCGCCCGGCGATGCGGACCTATTTCCTCGGCTCCAATGCCGGCCATGTGGTGCGCTATGCCACCTGCTCGGTGCTGGTGGTGCGGCATTGATGCCGCTTCACGGCAGCAGATCCTTCGGCAGATCGTCGAAGCGATAGGTGCGGGGTCGGTTGCGGCGGATGAAGCCGCCGATCTGCCAGGCAAACAGCGCCGCAAAGCCGACCAGAAACAGCGAGCCCGCGAATTCGCCGGTGGCGACCGCGCGCGCCAGCAACCCGAACATCGCCATGGCGAGAAGCGCCAGCAACACGATCGCGGCGGCGTAGATGCCGGGCCGCAGCCCGCCGGTCAGCACCGCCTGGCTGCCGGCCTGCGCCAACCGCCGATGCAGGCGGGTGATGAAGGCCCGGTAATCATGATCCTGCGGCGCCATCAGGGCAACCGTCTGCCACGTCGTCGAGAGCACCGCGATGCGCTCGCGGCCGGCGGTTTCGATGTCGGCGCGAAACCGGCGCGATTGCATCGATATCGGACGGTAGGACAATCGAACGGAGGCGATCGACATCATCGGCCAGATCCCGGATCTGCCCCCGATATGCCACGACAGACCATCGTCGGTCAGTTCCAACGCATGCGCGGAGCCGACCAGCGACGCCCTGTAGGCATAACGGTCGCCGGCAGTCTCGTGGTCCGGCTTCGGCACATCCAGCGGTTCCTGCACTTCGATCGATCCTGGTGAGGCGGCAACCGGCACGGCCTAGTTTACCTTGGCTTGCCCGGCCGACGCATTTTACCTTACAAGCAAACCATGGCTGAGACGACGACCTACTTTCCGCGCCGCCTGATTCTCGCCGGTGCGATGATTTCCGGGGTGCTGCTGGCGCTTGCCGTGCACATGCTGGGCGCGCGCTACTGTCTCGATCTCGGCGGGCTGTGGCGATCCGATCTGCGCCAGTCCATGCCGGTCGGCGCCGCCATGGCGTGGTGGCTGATCGCCACCGTCGGCTTCGTCGGCGGCTATTTCACCGCGACGCTGATGCACAGCGCGGTGTCGGGCCAGATCCCGCAACGAATGCGGCAGTTTCTGATCGGAGTCGGCGTTCTGGTGCTGGCGGGCGCAGGCCAGGTCGCCTCAGCGCCCAGTCCGATCCCGACGATCTCTGGCATGTTGGCCGGCCTCGCCGCGCTGTGCCTCGGCGCGGTCATGGCCTTCTGCGGCGCGCATTTCGCGCTCCGCAAGGCGTAACGGCACCAAGAACTTTCCCGATATGAAAAACGCCGCGCGGTTGCCCGCGCGACGTTTTGTCTCAATTGTGACGACCGTGAAATCAGCTCGCGGCGCGCAGATTGACCTTGCTTTCAGCCAGGGTGGTCAGCTTCCTGTCGGTGGCCTTTTCCTCGTCCAGCGTCTTCTGTAGAATGCCGGCGCAATCGTTGCGGCCGAGCTGTTTGGCCCATGCGACCAGGCTGCCATAGCGCGTGATCTCGTAATGTTCGGCGGCCTGCGCGGCGTTGATCAACGCGGCGTCCAGCACCGACTTGTCCTCGACCTCGCCGGCCACTTCATCGGCTTCCTTGATGATACCGTCGATCGCCGGACAGGTGACGGCCTTGATCTCCGCACCATGCATCTGGAACACCTGCTCCAGCCGTTTGATGTGGCCCCTGGTCTCGTCGAGATGGGTCAGGAAGCTCTGCTTCAGCTGCGAATCGCCGGCTTTTTCAGCCATTTTCGGCAACGCCTTCACAAGCTGCTTCTCGGCGTAATACATGTCCTGCAACTGATGGACGAACAGGTCGTCCATGGTTTTGATGTCCTTGGTGAAAAGTCCCATCGCATCCTCCTCTTGTCGTTGCGGGAACGGGACCGCGACATCGTTTCGTCGCGGTCGTACCGAACTCTCGGGGTTGTGGATGCTTGTTAACCGGCGAGACCGAACAACGTTCCTGGCAAGCGATGGAACATTCGACATCGCCACCTATATGGGGAAGACAAACCTGACCCGCAAACCATCAGAGACAGCAAGCGAATCGCGCGACCTGCGTCACATATATGGCGTGTGACAACCCGCCCCAACCATGGATCAAGACGCAGATGTCAAGGACTGCACAACGCATCGTTTTTGCCTTAAGGGTTCGCGTATGAGTAACTTGACGGCCGCTTGTCGCCCATCGCTCCGGTCGGCTTTCAATAGATTACCGCCCTGCCGGGAGGACGAATGCATCGGGTGCTGAGCACGCTGGGGCGTGGCTTCAAGGAACGGATCGGCTGGAAACGGCTCGGGATCGCCGCGAGCCTCCTCATCATCGGTTTCGCGATCACGACGCTGGTGCACACCCTCAAGGGCGTGGACACCGGCGTCATTCTGGTCGCATTGACCGAGAAATCCCCCGGCCAGATCGCGCTCGCGGCGCTGTGCGTCATCGGCGCGTTCTGCACGCTGACGTTTTACGACTTCTTCGCGCTGCGAACCATCGGCAAGACGCATGTCCCCTATCGCATCGCCGCGCTGTCGAGTTTCACCTCCTATACGATCGGCCACAATATCGGGGCGACGGTGTTCACCGGCGGCGCCATCCGTTTTCGGATCTATTCGGACTACGGATTGAATGCCATCGACGTCGCCAAGATCTGTTTCATTTCGGGCCTGACGTTCTGGCTCGGCAACGCGTTCGTGCTCGGAATCGGACTGGCGTGGCACCCGCAAGCCGCTTCCGCGATGGACCTGCTGCCGCCCGTGGTGAACCGCCTGATCGCACTCGGCCTGCTGGCCGGTATTGCGATCTATTTCACCTGGCTCTCGATGGGCAAGACCCGGCGCGAACTCGGGCAGAACGGCTGGAAAGTGGTGCTGCCGTCATGGCGGCTGACGCTGTTGCAAATCCTGATCGGGGTGGTCGATCTCGGATTCTGCGCGCTGGCGATGTATCTCTTGATGCCGGCCCAGCCGGACATCGATTTCGTCTCGCTGGCGGTGGTGTTCATCCTGGCCACGCTGCTGGGCTTCGCCAGCCACGCGCCCGGAAGCCTCGGCGTGTTCGACGCCGCGATGCTGGTGGCGCTGCCGCAATTCGGCAGGGAGCAGTTGGTCGCGACGCTGGTGGTGTTCCGCATTCTCTATTTCATGATCCCGTTCGCCATCTCCATCACCATCATGGGCGGCCGCGAGGTCTGGCTCAACGTCGTGCAGCCGTGGCAGGAGCGCCGCAAGTCGAACGCAATGCGCGCCACCTCGGCCACGGCCGTGCCGCAAACGGTGAAACGCCGAAGCATGCGGGGCTGACCGCCGACCGATCCGGCAGTCAATCTCCACTTGACGATTGACTGCCGGTCAATCGATGGTTGGCGGATGTCCTCC
>JAQGJF010000453.1 GCA_028290765.1 Tardiphaga sp. | reverse complement strand
ACGCCACCTGGGTGGTGCGGGTGGAGGAAACCGTATCGAACACATAGTCGCATCCGATCTGCGCCGTGGCGGCAAGCACACGCTCCGGAAGATCCGCACTGCCGGAATCCAGTGCGACGGAGGCTCCCAATCCGACGGCCCGGTCGCGACGTTCGGCGAGCGGATCGATTCCAATGATGGTCGCGGCTGCGGAAAGCAGGAGGCCCTGAACAATCGCGAGACCTACGCCGCCCAGTCCGATGATGGCCGCCGTCGCTCCCGGCTCCGTCTTCGCCACATTCATCACCGAACCGATCCCGGTTTGAATGGCGCAGCCGACGACGGCTGCGGCTTCGAGTTCGACCGCATCGGGGATCCGCACCACTCCCGAAGCCTCGACCAGCGCATATTCGGCAAAGGCGCCGAGCCGGAAACCGCGCGTGATCGGCCTGCCCTGATGCCATGCGCGCGGCTCGCCACTGCCCGGTGGTCCGGCGGTCATCGCGCACAGCACCGGCTCATTGCGGACACACCAATAGCAATGGCCGCACGGTGGACGCATCGAGAGCACCACGCGGTCGCCGGCGGACAGTCCGGTCATGCCGGTCCCCAGGGCAGCGATCGTCCCCGAAGCTTCATGCCCGAGGATGGCCGGCGCGGGAAACGGCAACGAACCGTCGATGATGCTGAGATCGGAATGACAAACGCCGCAGTGACGGATGCGAACGAGAACCTCGCCGGGGCGCGGATCGTCGATCTCGATTCCATCGACAATCTCCAGAGCCTGACCCGGCTCGGTAAAAACAGCCGCCCGCATCGTTCTCATGGCCTGGCTTCCGCCGGAAATTCGATTCTCATCACCCGGCGGATGCTGAATTCGTCGATTCCCCAGTCGCCGAGTTCGTATCCGAACCCGCTGGCCTTGGTGCCGCCAAACGGAACCTCCGGGTCGGGCGGAACGGCGTGACTGTTGATATAGAGACTTCCCGCCTCGAGGCGCGTCGCCACCGCGACGGCGCGTTCCGCGTCTTTCGACCACACCGAGGCACCAAGCCCGAATTCCGAGGCGTTAGCCTGTTCGATGGCGCTTTCCGTGTCGGCGAACGACATCACCGGCAGGACCGGTCCGAACTGTTCTTCGACGATGAGCCGCGCATCGGCGGCAAGGCCGGTCACGATCGCAGGACGCAGGAAATAGCCCGGAAGATCGGGCAGCGCTTCGCCGCCATTGAACACATTTCCACCCCGCGCCTTCGCCTCAGCAACGAGGCCACGGATGCGATCGAATTGCATGCGATTGTTGACCGGCCCCATCTGCGTTGTGGCGTCGGTGCCCGCACCGACTTGAGTCCGTCGCGCCAACGCCTGGAGATTCTCGACGACCTGCGAATAGACCCGCTGGTGGACGTAGAGTCGTTTGACGGCGGCGCATAACTGGCCGGCATTGGTGAAGGCACTGGCAAACAAGCGTGGCGCGACAACATCGGGATCGGCGTCCTCCAGCACGATCGCAGCGTCGTTGCCTCCGAGTTCCAGCGTCAGCCGCTTCAGTGTCGACGCCGCCGAATGCATGACGCGGCGGCCGGTCGCCGTCGAACCGGTGAAGGATATTTTCGCGATCCCTGGATGGGCGACCAGCGCTTCGCCGATATTGCCGTCTCCCGTCACCGTGTTCAGCACGCCGGCGGGGAGCCTGCTGACGAGCAATTCGACCAGCCGCAGCGTCGTCAGCGGGGTCGATGGCGCCGGCTTGATAATGACGGTGTTGCCGCTCCAAAGCGCCGGCCCGAGTTTCATGAACAGGATGGTGATCGGAAAATTCCACGGGATGATCAATCCCACCACGCCTACCGGAGCGCGCAGCACCCCGACGCGATCCGCTTTCGTTTCCCGGATCACTTCGGATTGAACCTCGCGCGCGGCATAGTATCGGCAGATCCGGCTTGCGATTCGAATCTCGCCGGCGGCCGCGAACACAGGCTTGCCTTGTTCGCGGCTCAGGAGCCGGGACAATTCGTCGATGTGCTCATCGAGAAGGTCCGCGCACGCTGCCAGGGCCTCGCGCCGCAGATCATGGTCCATCCGCCATCTTTCCGTCAGGGCAGCCTTTGCCGAACCCACCGCGTCGTCGACGTCGGAAGCAGTGGACAGGGGCGCGCGGCCGACGACCTCGAGCGTGGCGGGATTGAGAACCGCATAAATGGCGGAGCCGCCCACATGCCTGCCACCGATGATGTTCTGAAAATCCTGCATGCCCGTTTCCATTTTCTCGGTGCGGCCGTCGACGACACGGTAATGTCGGCCGTTAGCGATTCAGCCGGATCTGCAGCCGCGCCGGCGCACGAATGACGGTTCTGGCCCAGGGAATGTCTTCCGGCGCGCCGACCAGGCCCATCCCGGGAAAGGCCTTCAGCGCGCGAACGATCGCGGTCTGCGCTTCGAGCCGGGCAAGATGCAGCCCGAGACAGAAATGGGCGCCGTAGCCGAAAGCAAGATTCTGCGACGGCTTGCGTCCGATGTCGAAACGGTTCGGATCGGGAAAGCGCGACGCATCACGGTTGCAGGCGGCAATCAGCACCTGCACGAAACTTCCGCGCGGAATCGTCAAGCCACCAATTTGGACGTCCTCTGCGGTGGCGCGCATCGTTGTTCGGTGAACCGGACCATCATAGCGCAAGACTTCCTCGATCGCCTGCTTGATCAATTCCGGCTCAAGCGCCAGACGATTCATCTGGTCGGGATGCCGCGTCAGCAGCAGCAGCATATTGCCGATCAGCCCGACCGTCGTTTCATGCCCGGCGATGAGCATGAGATAGGACATGCTGACGAGTTCATCCTCGGTCAGCGCGTCATTGGTGAGACGCGCGGCGATCATGGCGGACAGCACGTCCGGCTGCGCATCCGGTGCCGCTCCATCGGGCACGAGTGCTCTCTTCGCGGCGATCAGGTCCGCGAGATATTGCATCAGCAGCTCGAGGCTCTTCTGCTGATCCGCATGGCCCGGTGACATCGCCTTGGTCGCCCAGTCCCGGAAGTTGGCTCGGCTGTCCTCCGGAACGCCGAGCAGCTCGCAGATCATGGTGATGCCGATCGGATAGGCGAACTCACCGATCATGTCGGCCTCCTCGCGGCCGACAAGCCTGGACAGGAGATCGTCGACCAATGCTTCCACGCGAACACGAAGCAATTCGATCCGGCGCGGAGAAAACGCGAGATTGACGAGACTGCGCAGGCGCGTGTGGTCCGGCGGATCCGTGTTCAACAGATTGCCGGCTTTTGCCCCGGAAATCGGGAAGCCCGAGCCGGGTCCGGACAACCCGCTCTTCTTCAGGGCTTCCTGCATGTTGACCGAACTCTTCGAGAAGCGCGCGTCGCGCAGAACGGCAATCGCCGTTTCCCATTGCGTGATGCCGTAGACCTCGACGCCGAGATGGGTGCGCATGCGAACCACGGGCGCCGTTGCCGCGAGTTCCGCATAGCGCGGATGTGGATCGAGCATCGCCTCGAAATTTGGAACGTCAATCAGATCGGGGTCTGGCCGCAGCTCTGTCGCCTGGTTCATGACTGTCCTCCCTTGTTCGCTTTTGCTTGGGTGCTTGGTGCCCGGTTCCCCCCGGCCCGCTTCCGCGACAAGGATTTGATCCGCGGCGAAGGCCGACAAGTTCATCGAGCGCCCATCATGGCCAAAGATCACCCGGCCTCGGTGCGACGTCTCCGATGGCCGGCCCGACCGGTACCTGCGTCGCGTCGTAGGCAAAGATCATGCTGCGCGCCGGGTTGACCGGAGCCGTGTCGCGACCACCGGCGTGCGCAGCCATTCGGCCGTCTCGCGCCTGTTGCTCGGGCCCATCGCGCAGATGAAAGATCTGGGAATTGCGCCGCGCCAGGGCCTGGATGTCCGATGCGCGCGGCTTCCGGATAGTCTCATAACGCTTCAGTGCATCCGAAACACCGACGCCCGGCACGCCGTGGAGACAGGCTGCCAGCACCGCGCCGTCTTC